>NZ_JABFCR010000077.1:0-14153 GCF_013087555.1 Mucilaginibacter humi | reverse complement strand
AAAATAAGCTAAAGTTACGGCCGCGTTTTTCAAAACGGTGATTAAACAACAAGTTACCGCCAAAGCTCGGCGCTGTAGAATTGCTTCTGAGATTAGTTGTATAAGCCTGGGTTGTTGTACCACCTTGCTGGTAATTTACATTCTCTGTTGATGTAGAGTTAGTGCTTGAATAGTTAAATGACGGCGATATTTTTAAATAATTAACCGTATCAGGCTTCCACTCTAAATTAAAATTAAACCTGTGGTTTATCGGGTTATCATTAGCTGTAGTTTGGTTAGTGTTGGTAGTACCTGCACCATTATTTTTACGCTCTGTATTGCTGTTGGTATAAGTAGAGTTGTCAGAAAAACTATAGCTGCCATAAACAGAGATGTTTTTACCCCATTGGTCGCGGTAATTTGTACCAATTGCACGGGCAATGGTTATACCATCTTTAACACTGGCTAAACCGTTGTTACCGCCACGTTGTGCGCCACCGCCACGCTGGCCACCACCACCGCCGCCACCAAAGTTACCGCCACCGCCACCACCACCAAAATTAAAGGTGTTGGTGTTGATGTTATTAATGTTACCTAAAACAGTTAGCTGCCTGTTGCCTTTAAAATTAAAAAAGTTTACAGAGCCTACATAGCGGTTGGCATTTTCAATACCTGGTGCTTGAGGCAATGCATCTTTACCGGCACCGGCATTTGCTTGTAAAGAGTAACCGTAATTCTTATCGTTCCGTATAGTAAAGTTTAATATTTTGTTTGGCTCGCCGGTTCTAACACCCGTAAGGTTGGCCTGGTCGCCGTAATCATCAATTACCTGTACGCTTTCCAATATATCAGCAGGAATGTTTTTTGTAGCCGATTGCACATCGCCCCCCATAAAGTCCTTCCCGTTGATACGTATTTTAGTAATTGATTTTCCCTGTGCCGTAACGTTACCGTTATTATCCACATCCACACCGGGCATTTTTTTCAGTACGTCCTCAACCGGGGCGTTTTCGCGCACAGGGTAAGCTGCGATTTTATAATCGATGGTATCCTCTTTAAATTTAATGGGGTTCACGCCAATAATAACAACCTCTTTAAGTTGCCTGCTTTCGGGCTTCATCACTATCGGCGGGATAACAAAATTTGAATTATCCGTTGGCGAAAATGTGTAATGCTTAATTATACCCTGAAACCAAAAGATGATATGTATAAGGTGATTTTTGAGCCTTTGATATTTGAGAAGCTAAATTTTCCGTCGATATCTGTAGCGAGTGTGGTACTGTCGCCAAGATCGGTTGTTAGCTTAACGGTACTGCCCGGAAGCGATTGTTTTGTTGAATCTATTAACTGACCGCTTACGCCGCGGCCGGTTTGCGCATTAGATTTGCCAACAAATAAAAGTGTTAAGATTAAGGTTATAAATATATATTTCATAAAAATTTAATACGCTGATATTAATAATATTTAATACAAAAAGTATTTAGATGCAAAGGTTCAATTTATATTACGTTTAATAATTATCCATAATACTATTGTTACATTATTCATGCCCGTTAGTTTGATAATACCACGATTGTTACATTAATAATGATATCCCGATAAATATAACTGCAAATAACACAAGCAGTTATTCATACGCTTTCGCTACCATGCAACTAAATAACTATAGAATTGTTTGACACTATTAATAAGTAATAATGATATTTGCGCTTTAACACGTTATACCATGACCCGACTATCTGTTAACATCAATAAAATTGCAACCCTGCGTAACTCGCGCGGAGGTAATAACCCCAATTTAATACAGGTAGCCAAAGATTGTGAACGCTTTGGCGCGCAGGGCATAACCGTTCACCCGCGGCCCGACGAAAGGCATATCCGCTACAATGATGTTTTCGAGCTTAAAAAAATAGTTACCACCGAATTTAATATAGAAGGCAACTGCCGAGCAAAAGTTTATAGATCTGATACTAGCCAACAAACCCGAGCAGGTTACCCCGGTGCCTGATGTGCTGGGACAGATCACCTCAAACCACGGCTGGGATACCATTAAAAATCAACAGTATTTAAAGGATATGATCGCGGTATTTAAAAATGCCGGTATCCGTGTTTCTATTTTTGTTGATCCGGTGGTTGAAATGGTTGAAGCTGCCGCCACAACCGGTACCGACCGGATTGAACTATACACTGAAGCCTACGCCCACCAATACCACCAGGATAAGGCTGCCGCGATAGCACCTTATATAAAAGCGGCAGAAGCAGCGCATAAAGTTGGCTTAGGAATTAATGCGGGGCATGATCTTGACCTGGATAATCTAAAATATTTTGCCGAAAATATCCCGAATTTAGACGAAGTAAGCATTGGCCACGCGCTGATAACCGATGCGTTATATTATGGCTTGGAAAACACTATCCAAATGTATTTGCGCCAGTTAGTTTAATATAGCCTAAATCAGTCAAAAAGACTGATATTATTTTGCGGTTTCTTCACCCGGGCAAATATAATTTCCTGTGTAAATTTAGAATGACTTATCGGTTATCAGATTGATTGTCAACTGGTAAAATTGTACATTTACGCCTTCAAATAACTGATACGTATTTCATGAAATTAAACACCGCTTACGAGGAAAAATTTGAGGGACGGCACATCGCACCCAATGAGGCAGACACTGCAGAAATGCTTAAAGCTACAGGCGTTGCAACGCTTGATGAGTTGATAGCACAAACAGTACCGGCCAAAATCCGGTTGAAAAACCCGCTTAACCTGCCTGCTGCAAAAAGCGAGTTTGCTTACCTGAAAGACCTTAAACAAACGGCATCAAAAAACAAAGTTTACCGCAGCTACATTGGCCGGGGTTATTATGATGTTATTGTACCGGGTGTTATCCAGCGCAATATTCTCGAAAATCCCGGATGGTATACGCAGTATACCCCTTACCCGAGCCGAGATTGCCCGGGGCCGTTTACAGGCGCTGTTAAATTTCCAGACCATGGTTATTGATTTAACCGGGATGGAAATTGCCAATGCATCGTTATTAGATGAGGGCACTGCGGCAGCCGAAGCAATGTTTATGCAATATACCTTGCGTAAAAAAGACAGCGCTAAAACCTTTTTTGTATCAGAAGAAGTTTTCGCGCAAACCATAGATATTTTAAAAACCAGGGCAGAGCCTTATGGCATTACCCTGCAAATAGGCGACCACCGCACCGTTGAGTTAACCGACGATATGTTTGGCGCCATTATACAATACCCTTCCGGCAATGGCGAAGTATTTGACTATACCGACTTTGTAGCCAAAGGCCACGAAAAAGGCATTAAAACCACTGTTGTTGCCGACATAATGAGCCTGGTACTGTTAACGCCTCCCGGCGAATGGGGTGCCGATATTGTGGTTGGCTCAACCCAACGCTTTGGTGTACCGATGGGCTTCGGTGGTCCGCATGCCGCTTTTTTACAACTAAGGAGGAATACAAACGCTCTATCCCGGGCCGTATCATCGGGGTTACTATTGACAGCGCAGGCAACTACGCTTTACGTATGGCACTGCAAACCCGCGAGCAACACATCCGCAGGGATAAAGCGACCTCAAACATTTGTACCGCGCAGGCTTTATTGGCTATTATGGCCGGTATGTATTCGGTATATCATGGCCCTAAAGGTTTAAAACTTATTGCTGAACGTGTACACGGCTTAGCTATCCTTCTAAGCGAGAGTTTAGAGGCTTTAGGTTTTAAACAACTAAACAACGCGTATTTTGATACTGTTAAGTTTGACCTGGGCGACCTGGTTGGTTCTATCCATTCGGAAGCTTTAAATAATGAGATCAACTTAAATTATAAGGGTTCGGTAGTAACTATTTCTGTTGATGAAACTACATCGCCTGAGGATATTAAAACCCCGGTGCGCCTGTTTGCTAAAGTAAAAGGCAAAACAATAAATGATGTTGATTTTGACGGCTTACAGGCTAATTTAACTACGGTTATCCCGACTGATCTTCAACGTACGTCTGCCTATTTAACACACGGCATATTCAACTCGCACCATTCAGAGCATGAAATGCTGCGTTATATCAAATCATTAGAGAGTAAAGATCTTTCGCTTTGTCATTCGATGATAGCCTTAGGATCATGCACCATGAAACTTAACGCTACTACCGAGATGGTACCGGTTACCTGGGCAGAGTTTAGCCGCATGCACCCTTTTGCACCGGTTGACCAGGTTGGCGGCTACATGCAGCTATTTGCTGAGCTGAATCGCTGGTTAAGCGAGATCACGGGTTTTGCAGCCATGAGCTTCCAGCCAAACTCAGGCGCGCAAGGCGAATATGCTGGTTTGATGGTTATCCGCGCTTATCATATTGATCGCGGCGACGCTCACCGTAATGTGGTATTGATCCCATCATCGGCACATGGCACCAACCCTGCATCGGCAGCTATGGCGGGCATGAAAATAGTGATTGTTAAATGCGACGATAACGGAAACATTGACGTTGCCGATATGCGTGCTAAAGCCGAAGAGCATAAGGATGATCTATCTTGCCTGATGGTAACTTATCCATCGACCCACGGTGTGTTTGAAGAATCGATTATTGAGATCTGCCAGATCATCCATGACAATGGCGGCCAGGTTTATATGGACGGTGCAAACATGAACGCGCAGGTTGGCCTTACCAGCCCGGCGAATATTGGTGCCGACGTTTGTCACTTAAACTTACACAAAACTTTCTGTATCCCTCACGGCGGTGGCGGCCCCGTATGGGTCCGATTGGTGTGGCTAAACACCGGTGCCTTACCTGCCCGGTCATGCTGTGGTTGATATTGATAATGGCAAAGCTATCCACGCGGTATCTGCAGCGCCACGGGGTTCGGCATCTATCCTCATCATATCTCATGCTTATATAGCTATGATGGGAGGCGATGGTTTAACCAACGCTACTAAATATGCAATCCTTAACGCCAACTATATTAAATCAAGGTTAGAGAACCATTACCCCGTATTATACACCGGCTCGCACGGCCGTTGCGCGCACGAGATGATCCCGGATTGTCGCTCGCTCGTTTAAGCAGCTGGTATCGAGGTAGTTGATATCGCCAAACGTTTAATGGATTATGGGTTCCACGCGCCGACAGTATCTTTCCCGGTTGCGGGTACAGTAATGGTTGAGCCAACGGAATCTGAGCCTAAACATGAGTTAGATCGTTTCTGCGATGCCATGATAGCTATTCGCAAAGAAATAGCAGCCATTCAGTCTGAAGAATCAGACAAAGCAGATAACCCGCTTAAAAACGCGCCGCATACTGCAGCAGTAATTACAGCTAACGACTGGGAACACCCATACAGTCGCCAAAAAGCAGCATTCCCGTTGCCTTATGTAGCAAACTATAAATTCTGGCCGTCAGTTGGTCGTGTTAACGATACTTATGGTGACCGTACGCTGATATGCTCTTGCCCGCCGCTTAGCGAGTATGAGTTGGAAGAAAGCGAAGTAACAACTCCGGAATACGGAACATGATTTTAATGTGCAGATGCGTGGTTATGCAAATGTGCAGATGAGATAAATTTACTTATCGCTCGTTTAGGCCTTTGCGCTTATTGCCCCGCTATGGCCGCGGATGGCTTTGTCACTTTTTCCTTGATGAAAAAGTAACCAAAAAATCAAGTCATCCGGGAGGCTTCTTTGCCGCACAGGCCTTATGCGCTGCAAATCAGTTAAAACCTAAGGCCCGGTCCTTTTGCCGCCAGTTGTCGAACAATGGCCCTCGCTTCAGGCAAAATTACCAATGCCTTTGCTACCGCACAGCCCACCTTGTTTTACCTGATTTCGCCCGAAGCTGCCCGTATGACGGTTTTAGGGACAGAACCAACATCTTCTATTAATGAGCATTGGAAAAAAAAGCGTAAAGGCCCGTCAGCACGCCGGGCCGGGAGTATGGCCTTGCGGGCGGAAGCGATCGGGCTGACTTGATTTTTGGGTTACCTTTGTATCAAGACAAAGGTAACAGCCCTTCCGCGGCAATTGAGCGGAGGCAAGCCATGCGCGCTCAAGGCCATCGCCGATATGGTTTAATGACCTCATAATACTTATCTACATTATTTGAATTTCGCAAATAACCGATTGATTTATCCAAACACCGGGCTCCATATCGGAGCGATATTTGTACCATCAAAATCAATAAAGGATGGAAAACAAAAATAAAATAGCCACGGTAACCGGTGGCAGCCGCGGATTAGGCAAAGATATGGCCCTTAAGCTGGCCGAAAAAGGGATAGGCGTTATCCTTACTTACAATAACAAAGCCGATGATGCTAACGAAGTAGTTAAGCAAATACAACAAAGCGGACAAAAAGCCGCGACCCTGCAACTTAACACCGGCGATATTAAAAGTTTTGGTGCATTTATTGAAAACCTGAAAGGCATTTTAAGTGAGACCTTTGGCACCGACCACCGGATTTCCTTATTAATAATGCGGGTTTCGGCCACCATTCACCTATCGATCAAACTACCGAAGAAGCTTTTGATGACCTGATGAACGTACATTTTAAAGGCGTATACTTCCTTACACAAAAGATTTTGCCTATCCTGAATGATGGCGGCGGCATTATCAATATTTCATCAGGTTTGGCCCGTTTCAGCATGCCCGGCGCATCGGCCTATGCATCAATGAAAGGCGCGGTCGAGGTATTTACCCGTTACCTTGCAAAAGAATTAGGAGCAAAAGGCATCCGTGCAAATATTGTTGCCCCCGGTGCTATAGCTACCGACTTTGGCGGCGGCCGTGTTCGTGATGATGCGCAAGTGAACCAGATGGTAAGCAGCCTGACAGCGCTGGGCCGACCGGGCGAGGCTGAAGATATTGGCGGCGTAGTAGCCTTTTTATGTACTGACGATGCAAGGTGGATAAATGGTCAACGCATTGAAGTATCGGGGGCATGAATCTATAAATTAGATTTCACTAACTTTGAATAATACAAACAGGTATCATGATAAGCAAAACATCATTAGAAGGCTTTTACGAAGAAAGCTCGGCGCAGTTGCCAACTGGTATCGCTAAGGAGATTGGCCATTTTAATGTGTTTGTTACCGAAACCTTGTTTGATAATAAGACAGGAGCACGAGAGATGCCCTACAGCCGCAGGGCGTATTATAAAATAAGTTGGATAAGAGGAAAAAGCAAGGCAGAGTACGCGGATAAAACTATTGATATCCCGGAAAGCGCCTTGCTTTTTGCAACTCCTAAAATCCCATATAACTGGGTGCCCGAAGACGGCAACCAAACCGGCATGTTCTGCATTTTTACTGCCGATTTTTTAGCACCGGGAAAGGCCGGGGTAGATCTGGACGAACTCCCGCTTTTCCAGCCGGGGCAGGTGCCTGTATTTCAACTAACCCCTGAAGAGGTTAAGGAGATTGAATACATCTTTAAAAAGATGCACCGGGAGATAGCATCAGATTACCGTTATAAGTATGACCTGCTGCGTAACCTGGTGTTAGAGCTGATCCATTACGGTCAAAAATTGCAGCCTGTGCTTGCCGTTGAACCGGTCCACAACGCGTCCGAGCGGATCTCGTCATTATTTATTGAGCTTTTGGAAAGGCAATTTCCGGTCGAGTCGCAACATCAACGCTTAAAGCTACGCGCTGCCAAAGATTATGCCGACCGACTGGCAGTGCATGTTAATCATCTAAACAAAGTATTAAAAGAAGTTACCGGCAACACTACGACGCAAATCATCGCCAACCGTATTATACAGGAGGCCAAGATACTGCTTAAACAAACCAACTGGAACATAGCCGAAATATCATACACACTTGGGTTTGATGATATCGCGCATTTCTCCAATTTTTTCAAGAAACAAACTTCGGTAGCGCCGGTGGCATTTAGGGGGTAGTTTATTCAACAAAATTTATACAATTTTTGAAACAAAAAACAGGCAGCCCGGCGATAAAAGGCCCTCAGTCTCCATAAGATTAAATTTCTTGTAACGTTTCCCGGTAAAAGGAGTTTCCAGTTATATAACATGACAATTTATGAAAACTCTTATAGTGACTTTAACAGCCGCCCGGATATGCTTTGCCTTTAATTTAGCCAATGGTCAGACTGCGCCGGTAAAAGTATCCGGCCAGGTCATGGATAATAATAAATCACCCATAGACGGGGCTACCGTTTTATTATTAACCGCTAAAGATTCCGCATTAGTAAAAACCGCTTTATCTAATCCCGACGGAAGTTTCGTTTTTGCAAACATCAAAAGTGGTTCCTATCGTATCAGGGTAACTTACATCGGTTTTCACGATTATAGAAGCGCACTTTTTAATGTGGGCGATAATGCAGTAGTCTTACCCGCCATCACTATAAATACAACAAGCAAAGCATTAAAACAGGTAGAGATTGTGGCTCAAAAACCGTTTATCGAGCAGAAGATTGACCGTACAATAGTGAATGTGGGCGCATCAATTTCAAATACCGGGGCAACGGCGTTAGAGGCGTTAGAAAAAGCACCGGGCGTAACGGTTGATGAAAACGGCCAGATTAGCTTTAAAGGGAAAAGCGGGGTGATGATAATGATAGATGATAAACCTACCTACCTCTCGGGTGCCGACCTGGCTAATTATCTTAAAGCCATGCCAGCCTCACAACTGGATCAGATTGAACTGATGTCAAACCCGCCGGCTAAGTATGATGCATCTGGCAATGCCGGGGCAATAAATATCAAAACAAAAAAATCTAAAGCGCGGGGGTTCAACGGCTCAGTTGCGGCAAGCGCCGGCAAGGCCGTATATTGGCGAACATTGGAAAGTGTAAACCTAAACTATCATACCGGTAAGATTAACCTTTTTGGACTGGCGGGCTATGGGGGTCAAAACAATTACCGGCGGTTGGATGTGTCGCGTACCTACCGGATGCAACCAACAACGTTACCTCATCTTACACCGAATTAGCTTTTTTCCACCCGGTAACTTATAACCCTAATTTAAAGTTGGGTATGGATTATTATGTATCGCCAAAAACAACTATCGGTTTTGTACTTACCGGCAACATTTCATCAGGCAAAAATTACAACCCGGTAAACAGTAATTTAAGAGATGCCGCAGGAAAAATAGATTCTATAATAACATCTGATAACAATACCAACACTAAAAATTACAGCGGCGGTATTAACTTAAATTATAGTCACCAGTTTGATAGTTTAGGCAAGGTTTTAACGTTCGACCTGGATTATTTAAAATACGATAACCACCGTGATCAGACCTTTTTTAACAAAACTTATAATGCAGCCGGGGTATTAGGTGCAATACAGGACATCACCGATAATTTACCATCGGACATTGCTATTTATGCTGCGAAAACTGATTATGTACAGCCATTGCCGGGCAAGGCCAGTTATCTGCAGGGTTAAAAACCAGTTATGTACATACTGATAACGCGGCTAACTATTTTAACCTGATAAACAATGTAAGTACAATTGATTACAACGCCACCAATCGTTTTTATACCGCGAAAACATTAATGCCGCTTATGCAAGTTATGACCAGGGACTTTAACCGGTTTGCTATACAAGCAGGCTTGCGCATTGAGCATACAGATATCAGCGGCCATCAATTAGGCAATGCCCCGCCCGTGATTCATCATTTACCCAGCATTATACCAGCCTTTTCCCTACAGTTTATTTACTATATAAATTAGATAACGCGGCATCAAACACATTAAAGGTGGCTTATGGCCGGCGCATCTCCCGGCCTTATTACCAGGGACCTGAATCCTTTTAGGACGATACTTGATAAATACAGCGCTTTTGAGGGCAACCCGTTTTTAAGGCCGCAGTTCTCGTCCGATTATCAATTAATGTACAGCTACAAGAGTGTCTTTTCTATAGGCGTAGAATATAATCCTATTTACGATTACCGGGTAGAACATGATTTCCAGCAAGGCACAACTTTTTTAGCAACCAGTATAAATTTAGGCAAGCGCGTTTTTTGGGACCTTGAGACAAACCTCAATGTCAATCCTGCCAAATGGTGGACTTTTAGTTTCCATGCAGAGCTTAACCATGCCAGTTTCCGGGGGCAATTAGTTGGCTCTTACCTCAACAATAGCACAACGTATTGCTACCTGAGCACCAATAACCAATTGGACCTGTCGCACGGTTGGGGTGCCGAATTATATACTTTTTATTTATCACCGGCAACAGACGCGCAATTTACCCATATTGCCCGCGAGCAAACCAATATTGGAATCTCTAAAAAAGTGCTCAATAATAAAGGCTCAATAAAATTATCGGCCAGGGATATATTTCGTGCCAACTTATCGGGTGGGAACATTACCAACATACCCAATGTAATTGCTACCTATCATAACGATTTTGCCAACCGATCGGTAACACTTGGCTTTACTTACAACTTTGGCT
This sequence comes from Mucilaginibacter humi, assembly GCF_013087555.1. Classification (NCBI taxonomy): domain Bacteria; kingdom Pseudomonadati; phylum Bacteroidota; class Sphingobacteriia; order Sphingobacteriales; family Sphingobacteriaceae; genus Mucilaginibacter; species Mucilaginibacter humi. Next base: position 3,766 of record NZ_JABFCR010000077.1, on the reverse strand, counting down.
CAAATAAAAGCGATAGGAAGAAAATTGATACAGGAAACGCCGCTGATAATGAAGCCGGCAGGGTGCGCAATTAACCGGAGCACTGAAGCTTTAAGATATACTGCTCCGATATTCTACCGGGTAGGTTTGAAGTAACACCGATGTATAAACAGCATTTTATTTATTAAGATATAAACGCTATTGTAGAAACCCATATTGCAATTTGGCCCCTTTAGACCATTGCTGATAATTTTATGTATGACATCGCCAGAAAACATAAAGCGTCAAGTCAATCCGCTTCTGCAAAATGGAACGTGTTAGGATACGGTAAGTTCGCCACGTAGATCAACCTCCAACAGGCGCTTCACTTCTTTAGGATCATCCAACTGGCCAAGCAGGTACATCATTTTGGTAACGGCTGCTTCAAAGGTCATATCATAGCCGTTAGCTACGCCGATGTCTTTTAGCTGTTTACTGGTTTCGTAACGGCCAAGTTCTACCGTGCCAACTTTACACTGAGATATGTCGAGTATAACTTTACCGCTGTCTATAGCACCTTTAAGCAGGTCGATAAACCATTGGTCGGTTGTGGTATTACCGGCGCCGAAGGTTTCCATTACAATGCCACGTACATCGGCATTTAAAGTAGCCTCAACAACTTTAGGGTTGATGCCGGGATATAGTTTCAATACCGCAACTTCGTTTACTAATTGTTTATGAAGTATCAGCGGGGCATCAGCAGGTTGCCTGATATCATTCGCACTAAAGCGCAGGTGTACGCCGCTTTCGGCCAATATCGGGCAGTTAGGCGACCGGAACGCTTCAAATTTTGACGAGTTATACTTAAACGAGCGGTTACCACGGAATAACTTATAATCAAAATAGATACAAACTTCGGGCACGCGGGCACGTTCGTTCTTTTTAGATTTAGCGATCTCAATAGCCGTCATCAGGTTCTCCTTCGCATCGGTACGGATAGCACTGATAGGCAATTGCGAGCCGGTAAATATTACAGGTTTAGCCAGGTTCTCCAGCATAAAGCTTAGGGCAGATGCGGTGTAAGCCATGGTATCAGAGCCATGAAGGATCACAAAACCATCAACCTCATCATAATTGGCTTCAATTAAACCTGCCAGCTCGCTCCAGATCTCGGGGTTCATGTTTGATGAGTCGATGATCTCCTCGAACGAATGGACCTTGATTTTACAATTAAGCTTCTCCAGTTCAGGCACATTATCCATTATCTGCTCAAAGTTAATCGGCTTGAGTGTCTTGGTAACAGGATCGGTCATCATACCTATAGTACCACCGGTATAGATGATGAGTATCTGGCTCATTAAATTGGGATTATGCGTAAATATAAATTGTCCTCACACACCAAATATCTTTTTCGAATTGGCTGTTGTTATATCGGCAACGGTAGCTATGTCTGTTTGATACAGCTCGGCTACTTTTTGCGCTATATAGATCAAATACGAGCTTTCGTTAGGTTTTCCTCTGTGCGGAACTGGCGCAAGATACGGAGAATCCGTTTCTAAAACGATATGGCTTAAATCAAATTGGGGTAAAATTTTGTCAAGCCCTGCATTCCTGTAAGTCACCACACCGCCAATACCCAGATAAAATCCCAGATCAATAGCATGCCGGGCCCGGACTGCATTACCTGTAAAGCAATGAAAAATGCCATGCAGATCATCGTCATTTTCCTCTTCCAATACCTGAAATACTTCATCAAAGGCTTCGCGGCAATGTATAACTATAGGTAGCTTTAATGATTTTGCCCAATTTATTTGCTGTTTAAAAGCCTGTACCTGTATGTCTAAAGTGGTTTTATCCCAATATAAATCTATCCCAATTTCACCTATGGCATATATGGTATTATCTTTTTGCTGGCGCGGATAATAGCCAGCTCTTCCTCCCAGCCCTCTTTAACAGAGCAGGGGTGCATGCCTAACATAGGATAGCATATACCGGGGTATTCATCTGCCAATCTATAAATCTGGGGCACTGAGGCTGCATCTACATTTGGTAAAAACAATCGCTTTACATCATTATCAATACAACGCTGTATCAGTTCGGCACGTTTAACATTGTCGTCCTGGTAATATAAATGAGTATGCGTGTCAGTAAGTATCATGCTGCAAAATTAAAAAAGCCTTTCGGTTTATCCGAAAGGCCTTCTCTTAATATCAATTTCTATGTGTTATTTCTTTTTAGCTGCAGCCGGCTTTTTTGTAGTTGCCTTTTTGCAACCGGTTTCTGGTTGATGCTGCTGCAGGTTTACTGCTTGCTGCACTTGATTTAGCGCGCTTAACTTTTACCAATTCAACATCAAATACCAAGGTGCTAAAACCCGGCAAATCCGGACCTGATGGATTAGGGCCATAAGCCAACTTTGAAGGTATAATAAGCATAGCTTTACCACCTTCGTTTATTAGTTGCAAACCTTCTTGCCAGCCGGCAATTATACCTTCGCCGCCAATTACAAAAGTTAAGGGTTCGTAGACACGGCCCATCTGCTGTAAACCGGCAGTTTTAGCAACAGATTCTATACTGCTATCAAATACTTTACCTGCAAGCGTATGCCCAACATAGTTTACAACTACAGTATCGCCTACAGCGGGTTTAGGTTTAGTGCCTGCTTTTGTAATTTTATATTTTAAACCGGATGCAGTAGTAGTTACAATCAGTTTATGGTCTGTAACATATTTATCTGCAATAACGGCTTCTTGCGCTTCCATTTTAGCGGCTTCTTCTTTGGCTGCTGCCATAGCCTTGTCTCTATCGGCCATAGCTTCGGCCAAAGATTGCACCTTAATTATCTTAATTAAAATAAACAGGTTACTGCCTTTAGGTAAAAAGGGTGGGCGATTATTTTCCTGTGTTTTAAAAATGGTGTCGGTTGGTACTTTTACCAATACACTATCATTTAAAGCCAGCAACGGGAAGATGTCCATTAAATCCCCCGTAGGCTGTACCTGCGCCTGTGCCGGACGACCGGTTTGATAAGTGCTGGACAGCAACGAGTCCTTATCCGTTTTCTGTGTTACGTGGAACGTAATAACATCATTTATTTTTATTTTATTACCTGTACTGTTGCTAAGTATTTTGTACTGTGTACCATTTGCACCAGGGTTTAAAACCATCCTGTGCGTTAGCATTTATAGCTAATACTGTAATTAAGATATATAAAAAGTATTTTTCATAATTAAAAAGCCTTCCTTGTAGCAAGGAAGGCTGTATAAAGTTAATTTATATTTATTTTTTTGCCGCAGTTGCAGGTGCTGCTGCTCCTGCTTTAGGGTGTATAATATCTACAACTTCCAAATCAAATCTGGTTGCTGCATATCCCGGTATAGGGCCACCACCTGTAGCGCCGTAAGCAAGGCTTGACGGAACAATGATAGTATATTTTGTGCCTTTATTTACCAACAGGAAGCTTTGATCCATACCGGTATAACTCTTTTGGTACCAACAGCTACACGCATAGGTGTATATGGGCGTTGCTCCAAACCCGGAAGCTTGGCTTTTGCTGCCTCTTCTTTAACACTGGTGTCAAAAACTTTACCATTAAGCAAGCTGCCAGTATAATGCACAACTACTGTATCGCCATTTTGAGCTAACGGGCCTGCGCCGGGTTTGTTTATAACATAGTATAAGCCAGAGTCGGTTTTTGTAACGTTCAGTTTCTTGTCGGCAATGTATTGTTTGATCTTAATCGGCTCAGCATTTTTTCAGCTGTTGTCAGGTCCGACATGTATTTTGTAATTGTAGACTGGAAAACAGC
>NZ_JABFCR010000075.1:0-15487 GCF_013087555.1 Mucilaginibacter humi | reverse complement strand
ACCTGTGCTATCTTCTTATCCGGATAATCCAGCTTCCCACTCTTACGTATCCCATTAACCGTCATATGCACAATATTCATCTGGTCGGTGTACAGGTTGCGCAATAGCGTAATCTCGGCATCTATCTTTTTTGGGATGGGTGTTTTGTCTGATTCAAAATAAACGTTCACCGCTTCCTTATCTAACTCAAAACCTATGTAATTAAATCCTAAGGCGGCGGCGGTAGTTTTTATGTGGACGTTTTGTGCCATGTAGTTCTTTACCAGCACATCCATCGCTGCGTGCATGTCAGCTTTTACCAGGTCGGTTTTAGTATGGTTTTGTTTGGCGGGGCTGCTTCAAAATCGTCGGTAAAAATGGTGCAGGTAACTTCCAGCTTACCCTCTTTGGCATTGTAGTTAATATCGGTTGTACTTACATGCAGCGGGTGCGGCGCGGGTTTGTTAGGCCATAAAATATTCATCAGCATAAAAAAACCTAATACCGTATTACAAAAAGCAGGAGCCATAGCGCTATAAAATAAAAACGTGCTAAATTTAACGCTTTCAACGCGCAATTCTTATTTATGACTGATTTTGCTTTCTATTTCGGCCCGGGCTGGCACCATATCATCAGTGCCGACGCGTTGGATCACCAGTTATTTATAATCGCGTTAGCTGCTGTTTATACTTTTGGCGATATTAAAAAGGTGCTGATATTAGTTACCGCGTTTACCATCGGACATTCGCTAACTCTGGCTTTAAGTGTGTTGGATATCATCCGTTTCTCAAGTAAATGGGTGGAGTTTCTGATCCCCTGCACCATTTTTATTACGGCGCTTAATAACATTATCCAGATAGATAAAAAAGGCGCAAGCGCGCGCATAAATTATTATCTCGCTTTATTTTTTGGGTTGATACACGGGATGGGGTTTGCCAACGCGGTGCGCATTATGTTGGCTAAAGATCAATCTATAGGCATGGGCCTTTTTGGCTTTAATGTGGGATTAGAGGTTGGGCAGATAGTTGTTGTAGCCATAATTTTAGTATTCGCCTATATTTTTCTATCTTTCGGCAAGATAGCGCGCAGGGACTGGATCTATTTTTTATCCGCAGGAGTTTTTGCATTAGCTATTAAAATGGCAATTGAAAGATTGCCGCTTTAACTTTAAACTGATCTTATTATACATTAAATACCATCATAACAAGTATGAAACTACTTTTTACGGGCCTTTTATTAGCCACAACTACGTTGGCATTTGCACAGGATATCCAAAATAATCCGGGTAGTAACCATGGCAACAAGTTTGAGCAATTAGGCACCATTTTAACTACGCCTAACGAGCAGCGTACCGCCAGCGGCGCACCCGGCAACAAGTACTGGCAGCAACGTGCCGACTACAACATTAAGTGCGAGCTTGATGAAAAAGCCCTTAAACTTACCGGCAGCGAAACCATCACCTATTTCAACAACTCGCCCGACCCGCTTACCTACATCTGGCTACAGTTGGATGAGAACGAGCATAGCAACAAAAACAACGCGGGTTATCCCAACAGCAGCCTGATGCCTAAAGGCAATTTTGTGGCTACACTTGATTTTGCAGAAAGTAATAACAACGCGTCGCCTGATAACGGCTATGGCGATAAGATCACCAAAATAACCGATGCTTTAGGCAAGAACCTGAAATACACCATCAACAAAACCATGATGCGGGTTGAGTTGCCTGCTACTTTAAAGCCGGGCCAGCAGTTTGTATTCAATGTTAACTGGACCTACAAGATCCCCGATCGTTTGGCTTATGCCGGCAGTCGCGGTGGATATGAATATTTCCCGGCAGATGGCAATTACCTGTTTACCATGGCGCAGTGGTACCCGCGCTTATGTGTTTACAGCGATTTCCGGGGATGGCAGAACCACCAGTTTACCGGCACCGGCGAATTTGCGCTGACCTTCGGTAACTTTAAAGTACAGATAACTGTTCCGGCCGATCACGCGGTTGGCGGCACTGGCGAATGCATCAATTATTCGGCGGTGTTAAGCCCTGAAAGAATGGCCCGTTATCAAAAGGCAGCAACATCAACCGTCCCTGTTGAAATAGTGACTTTAGCTGAAGCTAAAAAGCTGAAGCTGCACCATCATCAGCCAAAAAACCCGGGTGTTCCAGGCTAATAACGTACGCGACTTTGCCCGGACATCTTCCCGCAAATTTGTTTGGGATGCCATGGGCCAGGGATATTGAAACCAAAAAAGTAATGTGTATGAGCTTTTTCAGTAAAGAATCATACGCGTTATGGAGCAGATATTCAACCCGCGTTATCGCGCATACTATAAAAAGCTATTCGCATTTTACGTTCCCTTACCCTTACCCGGTTGCGCAAAGTGTGGAAGCATCAAACGGTATGGAGTACCCGATGATATGCTTTAATAACGGCCGTACCGATAAGGATGGCAACTATAGCGAAACAGTTAAAAACGGCATGATAGGCGTTATTATCCACGAGGTTGGGCATAACTTCTTCCCGATGATCGTAAACAGCGATGAGCGCCAGTGGACCTGGATGGACGAGGGTTTAAACTCTTTTGTACAGATGTTGACGGAAGGTTTATGGGATAATAAGTTCCCGTCGAAAAGAGGCCCCGCTTACCTGATTGCCGATTACATGAAACTGCCAAAGAACGAGCTGGAACCGGTAATGACCAATTCTGAAAACATTGTTCGGTTCGGCCCAAATGCCTACGCTAAACCGGCAACCGCGTTAAACATATTGCGCGAAACCGTTATGGGCCGCGAGCTATTCGATTATTCATTTAAAGAATATGCAAAACGCTGGGCCTTTAAACACCCTACCCCGGCCGACTTCTTCCGCACCATGGAAGATGCCAGCGGCGAGGACCTGGACTGGTTTTGGAGAGGCTGGTTTTATGGCACCGACCCGGTAGACATTTCGATAGATTCGGTAAGCGCGGCTAAAGCTGATATTAATGGAAAGCCGGTATTTGCACGTACGCCGCTTGCCACCCAACTTAACGATCCTAACAAGCCTGAGCCACCCGCGCTTCTACCTTTTGAGGATATATCGAAGGTAAGGAACAGGGAGGAGAAAGTTGTGTTCCAGACGGATAAGGATGTTGCTACGCAGGACTTTTACTGGAAGTACGACCGTGGTTTGGTTACTGTTGATAATGACAAGTTTGCAGTGATGCTGAAAAACCAGCCTGCGGCTGGTGTGGTAACAGAGCCATTAACCGATGCAGAAGCAGCGAAGTATGCAGGTAAATACTTTTACATGGTAAGCTTTGGCAACAAAGGCGGACTGGTGATGCCGATCATCGTGGAGTTTACCTTTACCGACGGCACCAAAATGATAGACCGCATACCCGCGCAGATCTGGAGGTTAAATGAGCAAAAGGCGTCGAAGTTTTACATGCATGATAAGGAAGTAGCCTCAATCAGGCTTGACCCAATGCGCGAAACCGGGGATATAGACGAAAGCAATAACTACTGGGGCAAAATGCCCAAGCCATCAAAATTTGCCATATTTAAGCAAAAGGCAGGCACTGCTCCGGCAGGCCGCGGCCAAACTTCAGGTATTACGCCGATGCAGGTGGGTAATAAATAAAAATCTTTACAAACAGAAAAGCCCTTGAGTGATCAAGGGCTTTTCTGTTACTTAGCCAAAGCGGCGGGCCGTGCGATTCCCCTCTTGAGAGGGGTGGAGGGGTGTGTCCTTTAGCACGTTTAACACACCCCTGCAGCCGCACTATCTTTCGCTCCCCCTCTCAAGAGGGGAATTTGCTTTGCGTATTACTTAGTATTCCACTTAAACTTACTAATACCAATGCCTGCGAATACAATGATGTAGCCTATTGATACTAATACCGCTATGGTGGTATCGTTAACCCATTTTTCTGGCTGCATGCTGGCTGCAAGCATTATTTTAACAGAACCATATGGCGAGAAGTGTACCACTCTCTTCAATTTCTCATTTTGTATCATTAATTCGCCAACCATCCCCACCATAATGAATATAAAATAAGTAATCCTCGTTACAGCATTAATAGTTTCGAAATTTTTGATCAGGCCCACTATAAGTTGGCCCAGGCTAAGATAAACTGCGCCCCCAAGTATGGCTATAAAAAAGGTAACCACATAGCCTGATGGTGAAAGCATAACCCCATCATATTGATAGCCCACAATAAACACAAACAGCGTTAATACAATGATCATCATTAATTGTATAGCAATGCGGCTGGTCATGATAACCCGTGTTGGTACAGGGGCAACGCGCAGGCGCTGAAAGATGCCTTTGTCCCTGTCCTTAGCTACAGAAAGCGTGTAACCCATTAAACCAATAGCAATAAGGCCAATGGCGATGGCGGTAGCTAAAACAGTAGGGCCGCCAATGTGCTTAATAAGGCCTTTCCGGGTAAATAATACGATCATTGGCACAAACAATGAGATCACTGCCGACCGGCGATTACTTAGTAATACAGCCAGGTCGGCCTTAAATAGCGTTGCCAATACGGTTGACGTTTTTGGTATAGTTGTTTCCATAATATTATTCTCTTACAGCTTTGCCGGTTAAGGCGATAAATACATCTTCTAAAGTTACTTTGCCACGGCGGGATACCGCTATTACTTCGGGGTCGTTTTTGTGCTTGTCTATCAGCGCTTGCGGGGTGTCAACAGCAATAACCCGCCCATGATCGATAATAGCTATACGGTCGCAGATGGCTTCAGCCTCTTCCATGGAGTGTGTGGTTAACAGTACCGCGTGCCCTTTTTCGCGAAAAGCCTCGATACGCTCCCATAACTGGCGGCGCGATTGCGGGTCGAGGCCCGTTGTGGGCTCGTCTAACAGCACCAATTTAGGGTTATGGATAGTTGATATCACCAACGATACCCGTTGCTGCTGGCCGCCTGAAAGCTGCCCGAATTTCTTACGACCATGTTCTTCAAGGCTGATCTCTTTTAACACTTCTTTGATCTTGTCCTTGCTCATTGGCACACCATAGATGCCGGAGAACAGCTGCAGGATCTGGGTAACGTTCAGCTCGGGCTGGAAACTGGTTGATTGCAACTGTACACCCATTGATGCCTTGGCATGTAACGGCTTTTGCTGCACATCCTGCCCATCGACAATGATGGTACCTGTTTTGTACTTTAATAAACCTTCGATAGAGCTTAGCGTGCTTGTTTTACCAGCGCCGTTAGGGCCAAGCAGGCCAAATATTTCGCCATGTAAAACGTTAAAGCCTACATCTTTTACAGCAACAAAGTCGCCATAACTAACGCCAAGGCCCTCGACACTTAAAATGTACTTATCCTGTTCAATACTCATATTTGTTTAATTTGTTGATTAGATACGGGCAAACCGATTTTATTACAAGATAGATAAACTAAATCATAAAAAAGCCCCTGCAAAGTTGGGCTTTACAAGGGCTGTCTTATTTAAAGATTTGAATTAAAACTCAAACCATAACGTATTGCTCACCGGTGTTCCATCAGCATGCGCCTTCTGGCTTTGCGGGCCCATCTTGTTGCTCGCCCGGAACTTGGTACCAATAGCGCTTATGGCGTTCAGGAAACCAATATTACCGGCAGGGAACGCCGGCTGTACGTTTTTAACCAGATCTTTCTCTACAGCAGGTTTATACATCTGTAGGTACATGTTTTTATTATCCATATAAACCGTAAATGGCGACTCTTTATTTTCTATCACCGCCCAGTTAACTTCGCCGTGATAACCTTTAAATTCAGGGTAGCCCCAATCCTGACCGGTTATGGTGTTGTTATAGGCCTTGTGCCAAACCCCAAATTGCTGCCCCGGCAAACGGTTTTGCCACACGCGGTACGGTCCGCGGCCCAGCCACTTCATGCCGGTTACTTTTTCTTCGGGGTAATTAAAGGTGATACCTAAGTAGTCGAAGTCGCCGGTTTGCGTGTAGGTGTAATCCAGCTTAACCCGCTTGCCCGGTGCAAAGGTCCATTTTACATGTAAGGTAGCTTCACCACGGTAATCAGCCTCAACTACAAACGCTTTGCCTTCGGCATTGTATGTGAATGATTTTAAAGTAGTGTTAACTCCTGCCAGTACCGGGCCGCCTGATAGGGAGATCTCTTTACCGCCTTTAACTACTTTTTCAATATAGCCTGTGGTCTTGTCAAAATAGTAAGTTTTGCCATCGCTTTTAACCACAAGTTCGTTATCAGTAAGCTGCCCTTTTATAGCAACATTGCTACCGGCAACCGGCGCTTTGGCAACAGCAGCAGGCGCTTTAATGGCCCAGCTCCGGGTAAATAGCTCTTCGCCATGCGTACCGTAAGCGGTTAAGTAAAGCGCATCGCTTGTTGCCCAGTTTGCAGGCAGGTGCAGGTTAAGTGTGCCTTTCTGGCCCGGTTGTAGTTCCAACGGTAACGGTACACCTGTAGCAGTAGCAATTGCTTTTGTTGTTTTAGCTGTCGCCGATGGAAGTTTAACCAGCTGCCATTTAAACTTACATTGGCTTAGTTTAGTGAAGGTGTAACGATTCTCTACCGTTATTTTACCATTGAAGGTTTTATCAATTGGTTCAGGGTGAATGTACACCGGCGACCAGATCTCTTTTATCGTATAAAAACTACCCTCCTTTTCGCGGTGCGGACCCGGGATGCCATCGGGTGCGCGGTTGCCTATACCGTCGTAAGTATTGTTTCTATCTGTGCGGATAACATCCTCATCAACCAATGCCCAGATAAATCCACCTGCCGCCTGCGGATGTTTCATCATTTTATCCCAGAAGTCCTCCAACCCCGCGCCTGCACCGCCATCGTAAAGACCGTGCATAAACTCGGTAGGCATAAAAATGTCTTTGGCTGCCGTTGCTTTAACAATGCCGTTATAATCAGGATAATGGTGCGTATCTACGCCGTTAAAGTTTGACCACGGGTGCAGCACTGTCCGTTTCTGCGGATCATATAAAGCATAATCATTATCCAACTGGAAATTAAAGCCGCCCTCGTTACCATTATCCCAAAACAGGATAGATGGATGGTTAACATCACGTACCACCATTTCTTTAACCAGTTTATGGCCCACTAAAGTATCATACTTATGCTGCCAGCCGGTCAGTTCATCAATACATAAACGCCTAACGAATCGCATACATCCAAAAAATCTGGTCGGGCGGGTAATGCGACATTCGCACCGCGTTGTTATTCATTTCCTTCATGGCTTTAACGTCCATCAGGTGTACCTTATGGCTTAGCGTACGGCCCGTTTCCGGCCAGAAGCTATGGCGGCAGGTGCCTTTCAATATCTCTTTGACACCATTAACATATAAACCATCCTGCGGGCGAACCTCAACCGTGCGGAACCCGAATTTTTGTTTAATTTGATGACCCGCCCCTTGCTTACCCTTTAGGGTAACTACCACCGGTACAGGTTAGGATATTCGGCACTCCATAAGGCTGGCTTGGTAAAATTGCTTGTCAGTGTCGAACGATCTGCCGAGGTATTGGCCGCCACTGTAAAAGGTTTACCTACATTCTGACCGTTTAGTTTTTGCACTGGCCCTCAATGATATCACCATCTTTTAAATTTTTAGCATAAACATCTAACTGGAACGAGCCATCGGCCTTGGCGTTAACAGCCGTATGATCAATATAAGTTTCAGGGACAACCTCTAAATAAACCGGGCGATAAATGCCACCGAACACCCAGAAATCGCTATAGTTACGTTCAGCATCATTAACCCCGGCATTGGCCGACATCTTATCAACCGTAACCTCTAAAAGGTTTTGCGCGTTGAATTTTACAAGGTCGGTAATGTCATATTTAAAACGGTAAAAACTACCCTGATGGATAGGGCCCGCTGATTTACCATTGATCGTAACTTTGGTATCGGTCATGGAGCCTTCAAAGACAATGAAAATCCTTTTACCGGTCCACGCACCTACAGCAAACTCGTGCTTGTACATCCCGGTTTCGTGGGCCTTGTTTTTATCGCCGCCATAATTGTACGCACCAAAGCCTTGCAGTTCCCAACACGAGGGTACAGCAATTTTAGTCCACTTGCCGCTTAACCGGCCATCAGTACAAAAAAAGTCCCACTGTACGGTATGATCTTTATCGGTACCTGATAAATATTTAATGATTGTTGATTGCGCGAATGACGTTAGCGTAATAAATAGCCCGAGGGTGGCTAAGCAGTACTTCTTCATAAATTAAGTTGGTTTAACTACCGCTAAGCTAACAATACTGACGCGTATTAACAGCAGTAAACTACGCCATCGATTGCGTAATAAACATGTTGCACAAAGCCATTATTTAAAAAACGACGGGTTTTTATAAGCGGGCTTTTGTACCTGCAGCTTTAATTTTTTAAAACTCTCCACCGGGCCGTCAGACAGGAACATGTTAATGAGCCAGGGCAGGCGCACCGCCATCAGGCTCAACTTCAAGGTAATAGGCTATGCTGGTTTGGTTGTTACCAACAGGCGTCATCACCCATTTACCTATTGATTTTTTAGGCGTGTAATACCATCCTTATTAGGTACTAAGCCGGATACTGAAGGTGCATCAACCGTAATTACTTTGGTATCCGGGTTTTGAGTGGCGGTGACATGTGCCGTAAAATCTCGGTTTTGGGCCGGCCAGGGCATAGCTATTTCGGCATAATAAAACAGATCAGTAGGTGATGTTTGCTTAACCAGTGTGGTTAATTTGGTTTTATACGCCCAATCAGGATAGTTTTTATATCCAGCAAAACAGCTGCAGTTTGTGCCGGAGTAGCGTTAAAGGTACATTCAACCTTAATAGGTTTTACCTTTAAGGATGATTTGGTATTGGTATAAACCTTTATCCCCCGGGTCTGGGTTTTAAATTGCCATTCGTCCCGGGCAATGGCAGCCCGGGTTATTAGTAGCAGGAAGATAAATATTTTTAGTTTCATAGTAGTGTTGCCTAAATCCCTCTCTAAAGAGGAACTTCTATGCAAAGCGTTTAATTTTCTAATCTTAATTTTTAAAAACCCTCTCTTTTGAGACGGACTTTGATTCAAACCGTTTAATTATAATCTTAATTTCTTAAAAGTCTCCCTCCTTTGGAGAGGGGTTGGGGGTGAGGCTAAGGGCTAAAGCCCTGCCAGCCACTTACCAACAACCGGCACCTTACTTAATAACCACACCAGCAATAACGTCAAAATAAAACATATAATTGCCGTTACCGGGATACTTATTATCGGTGTACATAATTTAAAGCTGATACCAAACGGATCATCCGGAAATAAAGCACCAACGCATGGCTTAAATAGATGCCGAAGTTATACTCGCAGGCAAAGTTTTTGGCCTTTAGCAGTACTGGTGGTAGTGTCAGTTTTGTAAATCGGCCTAATAAAAAAACGCTTGATGCTAATAACACTATCGCGGGGCCAAGCGGCTCATATAGTAACGTAATTAGTGTGGTGTATTTGTAAAGCAAGTAAGTTCCCACAAATATCAGCGCTAATACAGCCAGAACAAAAACCACATCCATCTAACCAAACCTTTGCTATAGTTTATGTTAAAAGTAAGGTAATGCCCCAGCACCGGGTAGCCGGCGTAGCCTGCAAAATAATGCAGGTCGACCTGTGGGTTAAAGCGCGTAATTATGGGCTGACCGATAAACATCACAATCAGCCACATCACCAAAAAATATGCTATCTCGCGTTTAGTGGCGTTACGTACAAACTTGCTGATTATGGGGATAAAAAGTAAAGCCCTATCAGCATATAAACATACCAGAGATGGTATGAGCTACCATATTTTAACTCGTGCAGTACTTTTTTATGTTAGTCCGGGCATCTCCATCAAAAACCAATACTTCTATATACCACGAGTACCATACATACACCAGGCTCCAGAATAAAAACGGCACCACTACCCTGCTTAAACGTTTTTTAAGGAAGGCGCTCAGCTCGTAATCGCGGTGCAGGGTGAGTGCGCCTGTTATCATAACAAAAACTGGCACTGCAAAGCGTACCAGCGCGTTGTAAAAATCGGCAGTGAGCCAAAGTTGTGACTGGCACGTGCCCAAATTGCTCTAACGGGATTGCTGCTACGTGTAACACAATTACCGCGAACAGGGCGATAAGCCTCAGGCTGTTTATCCAATCAAGATTATGGCTTTTTGCGATGGTCATTACTACGCTAAAAGTAGCACATTTATACTAAAAACCAGTTACGTTAAATATGTACACAACTAATATAAACTTAACAGTGCCTTAACAGACGGGCCTTACTTTTGTGGTGTTATTCATTTGAGGTATTACCAAATCGTTCTTTTTTCATTGAACTAATAAGATCAGTTAATAGTAAAGAGCGCGTGCATGCGCTCTTTATTTATTTAAAACCATTTCGTCGCCAATTTATTTATCCATTATCATGAAGATATTATATGCCATACAAGGAACCGGGAACGGCCACCTAAGCCGGTCGATGGATATTGTCCCCTTGCTTAAAAAAATGGGCGACGTTGATGTGCTGGTAAGTGGTACGCAAGGTGATTTAAACCTGCCGTTTCCCGTTAAATATAAGCTCCATGGCTTTGGTTTTATATTCGGTAAGTCGGGCGGGGTTGATTTGTGGGCATCGTTTTTTAAATCGCGCTTCCGCAAGTTTATTAAAGAGATAAAGGCCCTTCCTATTGATAAATACGACCTGGTTATTAACGACTTTGAGCCGGTATCTGCCGGGCATGTTATATAAAAAACAAGCCTTGTATTGGTTTGAGCCACCAGGCCGCGGTATTGCATGATAAGGCCCCGTTGCCAAATGAAAACGATATGATAGGCCGGCTGATACTAAAAATTATGCCCCGGTTACCGCGCAATTTGGCTTCCATTTTAAAAGCTTTGATAAAAATATATTCACCCCGGTTATACGCCAGCAGGTGCGCGAACAGGAAATAAGCAACAAGGGGCATTATACCGTGTATCTGCCGGCGTATGACGACAAACGTCTAATAAAGCGCTTGTCTGAGTTTAAGGATGTAGAGTGGGATGTCTTCTCCAAACATAATAAAAAGGTATTCAAACACAAAAACGTAGCTATACAGCCTATTGATAATAAAGCCTTTGTTAAAAGTATGGCAACAAGTGCTGGCGTATTGTGCGGTGGCGGGTTTGAAACCCCGGCCGAGGCCTTGTTCCTGAAGAAAAAGCTTTTGGTGATACCGATGAAAAACCAATACGAGCAGCAGCTTAACGCCGCCATGTTAAAAGATATGGGTGTGCCGGTTATAAAAAGCCTTAAACCCAAACACGACGAAAAGATACTGGATTGGCTAAACAACGGCCAGGGTTATTAAAGTAAACTACCCGGATAATACCCAAAAAGTACTTGATCTGCTATTTGAGCAATATGCCGAGACAAGCTATTTTACCGATACGTTGGTAGCGCAGTAAAACGCAATTTTCCATTGCGAGGAACGAAGCAACCGCGAATATTATCCGCATTGCATCCTTGCGATTGCCACGCTACGCTCGCAATGACAGAATGCTTTCCTACTTTAATAATACCCTCGTTGCGCCAAAGCCAAATTTCTCTTTTGCGCATCCATAAAAGTTTGCACTTTTAAGTTTTTACCCAAAGCTTTATGCAGCTCGTTACGCAGCGTTCCGTTGCCTACACCGTGTATAAAAACTATATCGGTTAAATGGTGCACAATTGCAGCGTCCAGCGCTTTATTAAAATAATCCATTTGGATCTTCAATATTTCGGAGCTGTTTATAAACTGGTAATCATCCCGCAGCTTTTCAATATGCAGGTCTACCTCGCGGGCAGGTTTGGCAACTTCCACCTTTTCATCAGCTGACTTAAAGAAGCTTTCCTTTAGTTTGCCGGCGTCTATTACAAAATCAGGCTCATCCAGCTGTATCAGCCAACCCTGTTGGTTAAGCACCGGCAAATTTTTCTTGCTCCCTGCAAAATCCTTGGCTTTAAACTTCTCGCTTATAATTAATGGCGATGGCGCTTCAAAATTCTGCGTGGTGTAATACAGTATATTCAGTACAAGTTTTGGCCATAGTTGTAGATCAGCCAGCTGGGCCGAATATATTTTTATGGCTGAGTGCGGTGCAACTATCCCGGCGTGCTCGCCTTTAAATACCTGTTTCTCGGTTGTCAGCGTAATTAATAGTTGAAACGAAGTATCATTTATCAAATTAAAATGCACTACCGAGTTTGCTTTTGCATCGGGCAGCACACCTAAATAAACGCCTTTGGTTTTAAACTCGCCCTGCGGGGTTTGAGGTTCGTTTGTATCCGTTGTAATTTCAGTTCCGGGCGCTTTATAGCCGTGTACCAGTGTAACCTTGCGGGCCAGTACCGGTATTTCAAAATCATCTTCAGTGGTTACACCTATCATCTCCTCATCAATAATGCGGGTAATGTGGCCCTCCATTTTCTCGTCAACAAACCTTACAAAGTCGCCTAATTTATATTTCATATGTGGTATTAATTAGGCAAAGCTACCTTATATAATATCATTACAGCAAACATTTAGTTTTAATTATTGTATTAGTGGTATTATTAAATTGTGACTTGAACCCTTTAATTTATCGCAATAGTATCATGAGTATCATTAAACCACAACCCCTTGACAAACAATTACAATACAAGGTATTTGTACATAATCTAAATCGCATCTTCTTTGCCAAAACTTACCTGGATAAAAAAATGCCAAGCTTAATTGCTATGGCCTCATTTAAAGGGCTTCAATTAGGGATAGGCGAATTTTGGGAGGATGTAAAAAAACAGATAGCCCGGATGGAAATGATTTACAAGATAATTGGTGAGTCACCTTCTGATAAAAACTGCAACCCTCTTAAAGCTATAATTAAGGACGAGTTTTGCTTAGATCAAAAACACGAGCTTGCCATTTTAAACGACATGGACCTGATCATGTACATGCAAATGTTAGAGCATATTAACATAGCCTGCTTTGGCTTACTTAAAACTATTGCCGGGCAACTTAACTATACCGAAATAGAACAATTGCTGAAAGAGTGCTTTGATGAATGCGTGGATAACGATGAGCTGTTTGTACTTATAGCGAAAGAATACGTAGAGTAGTCCGGTACAAATCCTATAAAAAAAATTAAGCCACCTGCATAAAGCAAGTGGCTCGTTATAGCTATTTAATACCCCTATTAAAATAACCTGTGACAAATATAAAGTATAATATATCCGGCAACCAAACAATCTGGCCTACTATTATTAAAAACAGACGAGTTCGTCAGTATTTTAACACTTCCATAACAATTCATCCAGTGAATAATTCAATTTAAACAATTATCCGCTTCAAATAAATCATAGTTTACCAATCCTCATTTTTCATTTTGTGATTTTAGTAGGTGATATATAGCGGTTAAAATCCTATTTTTAGCCCCTCAAACGTATATACGTCTATATGTATAGACACGAGTTTGGATTAACAAAATTATAAATGAAAGTTTTAAAATTTGGTGGGACATCAGTAGGCAGCCCGGAGCGCATGAAAAAGCTCCTGGATATTATTGATGCTTCAGAAAGGCAAATTGTTGTGTTGTCGGCCGTATCGGGCACAACAAATAGTTTGGTAGAGATTGGGCAGGCATATTTAGCGGGCGATAAGCCTAAGGCTGCCTCATTGATCACTGCTTTAAAGGATAAATACGAAACCTTTATACAAGAACTATTTGCCAAACCCGAGTTTTTAGCACAGGGTAAAGAAGTTATCGACTATCATTTTGGTTTGTTAAGCAGCCTGGCTAACGACCTGTTTACTTCTATAGAAGATAAGATCATACTGGCGCAGGGCGAGTTGTTATCAACCACGCTGTACCACGTATATTTAAAAGAAATAGGTGTACCATCTGTTTTATTACCCGCGTTAGAGTTTATGAAAACTGATGAGGATAATGAACCGGATGTTGACCATATCACCACACACCTTACACCGCTATTAGAAGCAGCACGCAACAATAACCTGTTTATCACCCGGGGCTATATCTGCCGTAACGCTTTTGGCGAAATTGATAACCTGCGCCGCGGTGGCAGCGATTATACCGCGTCATTAATTGGTGCCGGTATTCGCAGTGAAGAAGTACAGATCTGGACCGATATTGATGGCATGCACAATAATGATCCGCGGATTGTTAAGGGCACCAAACCTATCGCCCAATTATCATTTGATGAGGCTGCCGAGCTGGCTTATTTTGGCGCCAAGATCCTGCACCCGCAAAGCGTGTTCCCGGCACAGAAGTATAAAATACCGGTGCGTTTATTAAACACTATGGACCCACAGGCCCGCGGTACTTTAATAACCAACGACAGCGAAAAGAACCAGATCAAATCCATCGCCGCTAAGGATGGTATAACTGCCATAAAAATAAACTCGAGCCGCATGTTATTGGCTTATGGTTTTTTACGCCGGGTATTTGAGGTGTTTGAGCGTTATAAGACATCAATTGATATGATTACCACCTCAGAAGTCGCGGTGTCATTAACTATCGATGATACCACGCATCTTGACGAGATCTTAACCGAGCTTAAAGCCTTCGGCGATGTTGAAGTAGATTCAAATCAGACCATTGTTTGTGTTGTAGGCGATTTTGCCACCGATAAACACGGATTTGGCTCGCGCGTTTTAGAGGCTATTAAACACCTGCCTTTACGCATGATATCCTACGGTGGCAGTAACCACAACTTATCAGTTTTAATAAAAACAGAAGATAAAGTGGAAGCTTTAAGGAGTTTGCATAGCAGATTATTTTAATATTTAATTTTGTCATGCTGAGGAACGAAGCATCTGCCGTGCGGCGATTGCATAATCTGCAGATTCTTCGCTATGCTCAGAATGACAAATAAAGAACGATACAATACCATGTTTAACCAGATACCCTTACCAAATTCCACTCAGCCGAAACCCCATTTTATTATTATGATATAGAGGTGCTGCGCCAAACCCTACAGGCTTGCCATGATGCTTCGGCTCAATACAATTTCCATGTGCATTATGCTTTAAAGGCTAACTTTAACCCTAAGGTGCTGGATATGATCCAGTCGTTTGGTTTTGGTGCCGATTGCGTAAGCGGTGGCGAGGTTAAAGCCGCTATAGAACATGGGTTTGGTAAAGAGAAAGTAGTTTTCGCGGGCGTTGGTAAATCAGACAAAGAAATAAACCTGGCTTTGGATGCCGATATCTTTTGCTTTAATGTGGAATCGGTACAGGAACTGCATATCATTAATGAGCTGGCAGCAGCAAAAAACAAAGTAGCCAAAGTAGCTATCCGTATTAATCCAAATGTTGATGCGCATACCCATCATTTTATTACTACCGGTTTAGACGAAAATAAATTCGGCGTTAACACCGGCAATTAACCGATGTGGTTGAGGCCTTACGCGCCAGTAAGAATCTTGAATTTTTAGGGATCCATTTTCATATCGGGTCGCAAATAACAGATATGGAGGTTTACAAAAGCCTTTGCATCCGTATAAATGAAATGG
>NZ_JABFCR010000074.1:0-15721 GCF_013087555.1 Mucilaginibacter humi | reverse complement strand
CGTCGGGACGCAATAATGCCGAATCCAATACATCAGGGCGGTTAGTTGCGGCAAGAATGATGATCCCTGAGTCAGTACCGAAACCATCCATCTCAACCAATAGCTGGTTCAGGGTGTTTTCGCGCTCATCGTTACCGCCTACAATATTGTTTTTACCACGGGCGCGGCCAATGGCATCAATCTCATCAATAAATATGATACAAGGCGCTTTGTCTTTTGCCTGGCGGAACAGATCGCGCACACGTGATGCACCCACACCTACAAACATTTCCACAAAATCAGAACCTGATAACGAGAAGAAAGGCACCTGCGCCTCGCCGGCAACTGCTTTGGCCAATAGGGTTTTACCTGTACCCGGCGAGCCTACCAATAGCGCGCCTTTAGGTATTTTACCACCCGTGGTTAGTATATTTTTAGGATTTTTAAGGAAATCAACAATCTCCATAACTTCCTGCTTAGCCTCTTCAAGGCCCGCAACATCATTAAACGTTACTGATACCTGTGCTTCCTTATCAAATAAAGTAGCTTTTGATTTGCCTATGTTGAAGATCTGGCCGCCGGGGCCGCCACCTGCACCACCACTCATGCGGCGCATAATGAACATCAGCACTGCAGCAAACAGGATGATCATGATAACGCTTTGCACCAGGCCGTTTGACAGCAGGCTGTCATGCGGTACATATTTAACACTTACTTTTTGGTTGTCAGGGACATCTTTTTGCGCGTTAGCTATTTTTTGATTTAAGCTTTCGTATGATCCTTCAGTAAAAGTATATTGTGCTTCGTTCCCGGTTGAACCAAAACGTTGTTGTGCTTTTTTTTTACATCGGCATAACGCGGTTTGTTTAGGCTATCTTTTTTAATATGTACTTCCGCAATTAAATAATCAGCGGTTTTGTAAGCTTCTACATAATCTACATCACCCGGCTTAAGCATTTCGTTTTCAAACTGCTTAAAATCAATTTGGGTAGAAGCATTATTATTTGAATAAAGCGCCACACCAACAAAGGCGGCTATAGCAACAGCATATAACCACATGAAATTAAACTTAGGAGGTTTGGGGGCTATTCGTTTATTAGGGATCTTTCTTATAGGTTTTGGCTTATCCAATTTCTTATCTTCCATTTTTATTTTATCTCACTTGTAATTAATTAAACTACCGGCGGTTAAGCGCTTTTGTAGTTTTTATTTCGGCATCGCCCCACAGATCCTCTACACCATAATATTCACGCTTGTCTGTACGGAAAACGTGGATCACCACATTTACATAATCTAATAATATCCATTCGCCATATTCAAGGCCCTCTTTACGCCGGGGCTCCTGCTTAACGGCTTTGAAGATCTCGTCCTCAATACTATTGGCAATTGCTTTAACTTGTGTGGTTGAGTCGGCATGACATATTACAAAATAATCTGTCACCGAACTGTTAAGGTTTCGCAGGTCTAACCTGACAATGTCGTTACCCTTTTTTCCTGTATGCCATGAATGGCTAATTCAGAAATATAAGCTGATTCACTCGTCGCTTTATTTTTTACCATCAAAAAGAATTAGTTTTGAACGTTTTTAGTTAAGCATTATTATAAATATAACATTGCAAAATAACATATTTTCAGGATTATTTGTTGGACAAAATTTACTGACATTAAAAGAAGTTGACTCGACCAACAATTTCCTTAAAAAGTTATTGTCAAATTCTAAGCCAGTACCAGAGGGAACGGTCATTATGGCAGAACACCAGTTTGCCGGCCGCGGGCAACAAAACAACCAATGGCATGCCGAGCCGGGCAAAAACCTAACGTTCAGTGTGTTGTTAAAACCAACTTTTTTAGCCGTTGCCGATCAGTTTGATCTAACACGCGCCATAAGTTTGGCCGTTTATGATACACTGTGTCCGATACTGGGCGATCAGTTAAAAATAAAATGGCCCAACGATATTTATTATGGCGATAAAAAGCTGGGCGGGATGCTGATTGAGAACTTATTACAGGGCAGCGTTATAAAAAACGCCATAATTGGTCTAGGCATAAATATAAACCAGAAAACTTCCCCGAAGGCGCAACTAATGCAACCTCTGTAAAACAGATATTACAGAAGGATTACGATATAAGAAATATATTAGCAGACATTTGCAACCACATTGAAGCTTATTATCTTGCACTTAAAGCAGGTAAAATAAACTTTGTAAGGAATACCTATTTAGACCGACTATATTGGTTTAATCAAAACAAACGTTTTAAGGCAGCCGGCGAAATATTTAACGGTATTATTACCGGTGTTAAACAAAACGGGTTACTTGTAGTCAATAAAAACGGCGAAGAAACAACCTATAACCTGAAAGAAATAGAATTTTTAAATAAAGAATAATATAACATCCATGAAAAAAGTATTTGCAGTGGCGATAGCCCCGGTTTTGACAGCAGGCGCTTATGCGCAGGTTTTAACCCCGGTTAAATGGGCGTATGCGGCTAAAAAACCAGCGCTACAGAAGTAACCGTATTATTAAAAGCGACGATTGATGCCGGCTGGCACATCTACTCGCAAAATGTTAAAGACGGCGGGCCTATTAAAACATCGTTTACCTTTGCTAAATCAAAAGATTATACTTTGGTAGGTAAAGCCATAGAGCCTAAGCCAGTAACCAAATATGAGGATGCTTTTAAAATGAATGTAAGCTACTTTGAAAAAGAGGTTGTTTTTACGCAAAAAATTAAACTGAAATCAGCAAATGTTACGGCCATTAAAGGCTCGTTAGAATACATGACCTGTAACAACCAAAAATGTCTGCCACCAGAGGATGTTAACTTTACTATCCCGGTAGGTAAATAATAGCACCCGATGACAGCAGCAGTTAACCGCTTTTTTAGCAGAACCATATTTTTTATTTGCCTTGCGACGATAGGCTTTTCTGTAGCAGGCATCGCTTCGGCCCGGGCGCAAAGCGCGGATACAAGCGGTGTAAACTTTACCAGCATACCTACCGCGGCCGATAGTATTGCTATGCGTAAAAGGCGCAGCTTGCACAAGCGGCGAAAGAAAACATACACAATACTGCTGCTACGTCAAAGAAAGCTAAATCGCTTTGGGAGATATTTATTGAAGGGTTCTTAGGTGGGTTTGCGGCGGTGATAATGCCTTGTATCTATCCGCTGTTGCCGTTAACGGTTAGCTTTTTTACCAAGAAAGCGGGCTCAAGGGCTAAAGGTGTTGGGCAGTCATTGCTTTATGGTTTATCTATTATTGTTATTTATGTAGGTTTAGGGGTTATTATATCCGCCTTTTTTGGGTCGGATGCGTTAAACGCGTTGGCTACTAATGGGGCCTTCAATATATTCTTCTTCCTGTTATTGGTAGTGTTTGGTATCTCGTTTTTGGGTGCTTTTGAAATTACACTGCCAAGTTCATTAGGCAATAAGCTGGATGCAAATGCAGATAAAGGCGGCTTGGCCGGGATATTCTTTATGGCGGCTACACTTGTTGTGGTATCATTTTCATGTACCGGCCCAATTATCGGAACGTTGTTGGTTGATGCCGCATCAAAAGGCGACAGGTTAGCGCCAGCCATTGGTATGCTTGGTTTTTCGGCAGCTTTGGCGCTGCCATTTACTACTTTCGCTTTGTTCCCGTCGGCGTTAAAATCGCTGCCAAAATCTGGGGGCTGGTTAAATACCGTAAAGGTGGTATTGGGTTTTTTAGAGATAGGCTTTGCTTTAAAATTCTTATCAAACGTAGATCTGGCTTATCACTGGAACTGGTTTGACCGCGAGATATTCTTATCACTTTGGATAGCCTTAGGATTTTTATTGGGGCTGTATTTAATTGGCAAGATCAAATTCTCGCATGACAGCGATGTTGATCACGTTTCTGTGCCGAGATTTTTATGTCGGTAATTGTGTTTGCGTTTACGGTTTATATGATACCCGGCTTATGGGGCGCGCCTTTAAAATCTATCAGCGCGTTTTTGCCGCCAATGGCTACGCAGGATTTTGATCTGTCGCCAATTCCGGGGGGCAACAACAAACGCCGCGCAGGTTAAACAATCAGCTCTGGTAAAAAAATATGCCGACAACTATACCCGTATAGCAACCCGCGGCCTTGATGCATGGTACGATTATGATCAGGCTTTACAGGTATCAAAGGAATTGAAGAAGCCAATAATGATAGATTTTACCGGCTTTAACTGTGTTAATTGCCGAAAGATGGAAGCTGACGTTTGGACCGACCCGCGTGTTTTTAATCATTTAAAAACGACTTTATTCTATTGCAATTAGTTGTTGATGATAAGGCAGAACTGCCCGAGGCTGAAAGGTTCACCTCGGCCTACAGCGGTAAAAAAATAACCACACTGGGTGGTAAATGGAGCGATTTTGAGGCCTCACGATATAATGCTAATTCGCAACCGCTATATGTTTTGTTGGATGGTGACGGCAATTTATTGGTTGATAGTACCGGTAAACAAATCGCGCCCTCGCCGGCAAACTATAATGTGGAAAGCTACCTTAAATTTTTAGAAAGCGGAATTACAGCTTATAAAAGCATTAAATAAAGCTAAAATATTGTAAATTCGCGGCGCAATTGCTACCGTAGCGGCGATTGCAAAACCCAAGTAGAAAATATCTGCCCGTAATTACAATGACTCCAATAAAGAAAATAGGACTTTTTACGTCCGGCAGCGATGCCCCCGGAATGAACGCTGCTATAAGAGCCGTTATACGTACCGCTGTTTTTAATAATATCGAAATTGCCGGTATCCTGCGTGGTTTCGATGGACTTATAAATGGTGACATTATACCGTTAAATACTAAGTCAGCATCTAATATTATCTCGCGTGGCGGAACCATATTAAAATCCGGTCGCAGTGAGTTATTTAAAACTACCGAAGGCCGTGATAAAGCTTACCAGCATCTTAAAGAACATGGCATTGATGCGTTGGTTGCATTAGGGGTAATGGTACTATTAAAGGGCTTAAAGAATTTTGTGAGGAACATTCTGATATTAAAAGCATTACTGTACCCTGCACTATTGATAATGACCTGCGCGGATCTGATTTTACCGTAGGCTATGATACTGCCATTAATACGGTGATTGAAGCCGTTGATAAGATAAGGGAGACTGCCGAAAGCCATGATAGGTTATTTATTGTTGAAGTTATGGGTGCCGACTCGGGCATGATTGCCCTGCGTACGGGTATAGCTGTTGGTGCCGAAGCTATTATGGTACCCGAAACAAAGTCAGACATTAATGCCCTGTTTGCTCGTTTAGAACGTGGTCGTAAAGACAAAACATCAAAAATTGTTATGGTTGCCGAAGGTAATGAACCAGGCGGCGCATTTGAGATCGGTAAAGCTATAGTGGAGCGGTTCCCGCATTATGATACCCGGGTATCTATATTGGGCCACATACAGCGTGGAGGCAAACCAACCTGTATGGACCGTGTATTGGCAAGCCTTTTAGGCGTAGGTGCTGTTGAGGGGTTGTTAAAAGGCCACACCGGCGAAATGGTTGGTTTGATACACAATGAAATTACCTATACGCCATATAGCCAATCTGTTAAACACCATCTTGATGTTAACGACGAATTTATAAGGATAGTAGAGATGCTGTCTTTATAAGTATTGAGTTTTGGGTGGTAAGTGTTGAGTGATGGTTCTAACTCACCACCCAAGACTCAATACTTAAAACTAAAGCAGCTTCGCTGCCACTTCCTTCCAGTTATTTACGCGCTCATATTCGGTAAGGTTAACATTATGAGGCGAGGTAAATAATAACTTCCTTCCATTAAAACGGGTAAAGTTTTTGGTACGGTCATCTATCATGATATCGGTATTCACAATTTTATATCCGCAGAACATAATATTGGTCCATGATATAAACGGGAAATAGTCGGCCAGCCATGCTTGTTTATCTTCTAACGATAGCGGGAACTCGGTTGCAGCTGATACGATAAACACTTCGTATTTTTCATGTAGCGCTTTAACTACTTCCCGGCTATCGGGTATAACTTTCAGGTCGCGGAAGAAACCTTTGCGGTTAATATATTCGCGTAGGGTATGGTCAAGCTCGGGCGGCAGCAATTCTCTAAACTCTTTATCGTGCATTTGGTCAAGAGTGTAGTTGTAGCCGTGTTCTTGCTGGTATATGGTTATAAATTTGTCAATGGGGTCGGCAATAACCTCATCCATATCTATAGCTATGCTTAGTTTGTTCATGGGCGCAAATGTCCAGTTTTTGAACTTAAATACCTCATTTTGAAGTTTGTTTTTTTATTCCGGATATAATTGCTACCTTTGCGTCCCCGCTGAAAGAAACTCCGGGGGAATGTTGAACACATAATTAAAAACAAAAATGGCAACTAAAATCAGATTGCAAAGACATGGTAAAAAAGGTAAACCCTTTTATTACATTGTTGTAGCAGACGCTCGTGCACCGCGTGACGGTCGCTTTATTGAGCGCTTAGGGTCGTACAACCCAAACACTAATCCTGCAACTATCGATATTAATTTCGACAAAACTCTTAACTGGGTTAATGATGGTGCACAACCAACAGACACTTGTCGTGCGATATTAGCATACAAAGGTGTTATGTACAAAAACACTTACAAGGTGGTGTGAAAAAGGTGCTTTAACCGCAGAACAAGCAGAAACTAAATTTGCTGAGTGGTTAGATCAGAAAGAAAGCAAGATCACCGGTAAAAATCAGACTTAAATTCAGCTAAAGATACAGCCCGCAAAGCTGCTCTTGCTGCTGAAGCTAAGAAGAAGGAAGATAAAGCTGCTGCTATCGCTGCAAAATATACTCCTCCTGCTGAAGAAGTTGAAGAAGAAGCACCAGTTGCTGAAACCGAAACAGAAGAAGCTCCGGTTGCTGAAGCTGCTACAGAAGAAGCACCAGCTGCTGAGGCTCCTGCAGAAGAAACTCCTGCTGCTGACAGCGCTGAGTAATTTAACTGAACAACATTTATATAATGGCGAAGCGACCTAACGGTGCTTCGCCATTGTTATTTAACCCCAGCCCCTCTCCGAGGGAGAGGGGGCTTTAATATAAACACAATAAAAAAGTCCTCTCCTTTGGAGAGGATTTAGGAGAGGTAATATGAAAATCGAAGACTGTTTCCGCATAGGTAGTGTATTAAAAACCAAGGGCCTCAAAGGCGAGATGCAAATGTATGTCGATTTTGATAATCTTGCAGATATTGAGTTTAACGCGCTGTTTATACAAATAGGCGGTAAGCTGGCACCATTTTTTGTTGAGTCTATTAAATACCTGCACAACGGGCAGGCTTATTTATACCGGAGGATGTTGATACGATAGAAAAAGCTGCCGCCCCGGTAAAAAAGGATATCTATCTGCCTAATAAATTAAAGCCGGTAAAAGGCGAAGAAGATTTTACGCTATATGATCTGGAAGGTTTCACTGTAGTTGATGAAGACGAGGGGGAATTAGGCCAGATAACCGATATTCATGAATACCCGCAGCAGTTAGTTGCTGCTGTAACCTATAAAGGCTGTGAAGTTTTGTTCCCGCTTAATGAAGATATTATTGTAGGTATTGATGTGGTGAAAGAAATACTTACGGTTGATTTGCCGGAAGGGCTACTGGATATTTATTTGGAGTAAGAATAAATTCAAGAGTTAAAAAACAGGAGCCAAGAATGAATTAAATTCGTTTCTTGGCTTTTTTATCTGTCAAAAATAATTTGTCAAATATATTTGACATTTGTAAAGTTTGTTTTACATTTGGTAAATCAAACTTTACAATATGAAAGAACGTTTTTTATTTCCGTATTGGTGCAAGTACCGGGCATAATATTGTTCCTTGCACACCTGCCTATTCTCATCATCAAAAAAATGATGCATGTGCAATTTGATGTCGCCGACACCAGCCTATTTAATGGGCAACATATTTTTTATATCACAACGGCACTCACAATGGTGATTGGTTTATTTATGATTGCATTCTCCAAAGAAAAGATAGAGGACGAGCAGATCTCGCAACTAAGGCTCGAATCATTAAAGTGGGCAATCTGTTTTAATTATTTATTACTGATAATCAGTCTTACATTTACTAAGGGATATGATGCTATAGATATCCTGCGGATGAATTTATGGCTACCACTGATGGTTTTTATCCTATTATTCAGATGGAAACTGTACCGTAATAACCGGTTAATTAAAGACGACGCTCTATGAAAAACTCCATCCGTATAGAGCGAGCCATAAAAAATATCACCCAGGCCGACCTTGCCGAGCTGATAGGTGTATCGCGCCAAACTATTAATACTATTGAGAGTAACCGGTATGTGCCATCAACCGTCCTCGCCTTAAAAATTGCCCGGGTATTTGGCAAACCGGTTGAGGAAATATTTAATTTAGAAGATACGGATTAAGCCCCTAACCCCGGGGGAACCAAATAAATTAAATTTATGGAACAACATAATTCACCTTCAAAAAACTCCCCTTTAGGGGGCGGAGGGTACGGCTTTTGCCCCCTTGCTTACTATCCGCAAGGGTGTAACTAATATTGGTTTTTATAAAACAGCCTTTGGTGCGGTTGAAAACTGGCGGCTTAATAATGATGACGGTACCTTACACGTGGCCGAGTTGCTGATAGACGGCGCAATGTTCCACCTGCACGAAATGATGCCAACAAGCCCTGAAAAGATAAGTCCGGATGCGTTTAATACCAGTACCGTAACTATTGGATTATTTACTGCCGACGTGCATAGCGTGTTTAATCAGGCCATTGCAGCCGGGGCTATCGTTCTGTCGCCGGTTACTGACTACGAATATGGCTACCGCCGGGGTGAATTGAAAGATCCCTTCGGGCACCATTGGGTAATACAATGCCAAATACCTGCATCGCCGGATTGGAAATATTAGTCCGAAATATTATTATTTCTTTCGGACTTCCCGACTTTTCGGACTTCCCGACTCAAACCCTATCTTTGCCCCATGCGTTTTGATATCATCACTGTATTGCCCGGTTTGTTGGAAAGCCCTTTTGCCCATTCTATTTTACAGCGTGCGCAAAAAAGGGAATTGCTGAAATTGTGGTACATAACCTGCGCGATTATGCGCCCGGCAAACAAAAAAGCGTTGATGACTATCCCTACGGTGGCGGCAGCGGCATGGTAATGACTATTGAGCCTTTTGCCAAATGTATTGATGCTTTGAAGGCAGAGCGTGAATATGACGAGGTTATCTTCATGTCGCCCGATGGCGAGACGCTTAACCGTGGCTATGGCCAACCAACTATCCATTAAACAAAATATCATTATTCTTTGTGGTCATTATAAAGGGATCGATCAGCGCATCCGCGATATCTATGTTACCCGCGAGATCTCAGTAGGCGATTATGTACTATCAGGCGGCGAACTGCCTGCAGCTATTGTGGTTGATGCCGTAGTAAGATTGATACCGGCGTATTGTCGGATGAAACATCGGCCCTGTCTGATTCTTTCCAGGACGGCCTGCTGGATGCACCAGTGTATACCCGCCCGGCTGATTGGAACGGCCACAAAGTGCCCGATATACTTTTAAGCGGCAATACTCCCGAAATAGAAAAATGGCGCTTTGAGCAGGCGGTTGAGCGGACAAAGCAAAGACGGCCAGATCTGTTAGACGAGTAATATTTGGTATCTATTTATATTGTAATTGTTGCTTTTTACCCCATCCCGCTGGTTCAAAATACTTTTTTAACTTAAGCAAGTGTTTTTCAAAACCATAAAAGCTAATGGTTGCGATAACGTAGCTTGAACCAAAACAAATCAACGCGTTTATCCAAATATTTTTACTGGCGAATAAATTATTATATATCATATATATCATTGGGTGATATACATAAAGCCCGTAGCTTATTTTGCCGGTAAATCTTAAGAAAGGCTGGCTCATTACGGCATTCAGCCATGAACCATCCATAATTATCTTGCCTATTATGCACATATAAAAAAGCGCAATAACCGGGAATTTTATAATCTGCACCCAGTCATATCCTTTGCCACCTGTAAATTTCCGGGCGGTTAACATGGCTGCCGTGGCATATAAAAATAATAGTGTTAAACTTTAGCCTAAAGCGGCTTTGGTTAATTTCATACCAGGCCAGCAACGCACCAATGGCAAGGCCATCCATAATAGAAAATGTAAAATAAAATGTGCCGTAGCCAAAGTATATCAATAAACACCGGCACACAAGCGCAGCCACTACAATACCCGCAATTAAACGCGGTGTGTTTTTTATGGCTATATAATAAATTAATAGCGGCCAAAATAAATAAAAGTGCTCTTCAACAGCCAGGCTCCAATAATGTTGCGGGCCGTTGCTGGGTATCATAAACGTATCTGTAATATTTTGAATGTATAACCAATAAGGTGCAGATGAATAAGGCGATGGTGCATAATTGATAATTAACGGTATAATCAAATAGAAAATAACCAACCCCAAATAATATAGCGGGAATATGCGCAATGCCCGTTTAATGTAAAAATTTCGGAAATAATGCCTGTTGGCTTTTTGGTTTAGCAGTATCCGTGTAATTAAAAAGCCAGACAATACAAAAAATAATGTAACCCCCGTTTGCCCAAAAACGCCAACTTTGTGCAGGTAGTGTACTATGGGGCTAACGGTTATATCTCTATCTGGCATAAAATGGAAAAACATAACCATTAACGCTGCCACACCGCGCAACCCATCCAACTCTTTATAATATTTTAAACTCAATATGATAAGGTTTTAAATTTCTGTTTTAACTGTTATAAATATATTCATTATAAATGCATTTATCAATCTACGGCCATAAGTTATGCCTAAAACCATACGGGTTTTGTTAATAAAAAAAATTTGTTAATTTTTTAAAACAGACTTTTTATTATCAAAAATAATCCCTATAATTGCAATCCGATTTTTACGGGTTAAAAATCGCGTTTAGAGCTTAAAATCATGGATTTAGTAAAATTTGTAGAAGAGCAAACAGTAACAGTTAACAAGTTTCCGTCATTCAAAGCGGGTGATACTGTAAGCGTACATTATAAAATTAAAGAAGGAACCAAGGAGCGTATCCAGGTTTATCAGGGTGTGGTTATCCAACGTAACAGTGTTGGTGTGTCTGAAACATTTACAGTACGTAAAGTTTCAAACGGAATAGGTGTTGAGCGTATATTCCCTGCTAACTCGCCAAATATTGATAAAGTAGAAGTTAACAGCCACGGTAAAGTACGTCGCTCTAAACTTTACTACCTGCGTGCCCTTACCGGTAAAGCAGCTCGTATCAAATCAAAAAGAGTATAATTCCAACAATATTTATAAAAAGCCTTCCCGTACAACCGGGAGGGTTTTTTTTTTTTGTCTTGTTAATAAAAGAATTAGGTATCATTGTAACAAGCAAGCAGTAAAAAGCGTATATTATTTTTTTTTATAGCTTAATTTTATAAATTTGGTGAACTTGGGTTTTATAATTGGTTGATTTTCACTATCAAAAACTATAAAATCGGGCACCGAAAAAATTAACTTAATATATCATACAGCATAGCACCTTTAACCTAAAACAATAGCATGTTACTATCTCAATCGTTTTCCAGTTTAATTGAAAACAATAATTCTGCGTTACATAACACGTCTTCAGACCTTTTAAACGGTTTGAAGGTTTTCCACAACAGTCAATGGTACATCTGTGGTAATTTAGCTTTAAACGAAGGCCTTTCACCTCATAAACTACTTAATTCATCTCCAGAGGACCTGGACTATCAATT
The DNA here is from genome assembly GCF_013087555.1 of Mucilaginibacter humi. Taxonomy (NCBI): domain Bacteria; kingdom Pseudomonadati; phylum Bacteroidota; class Sphingobacteriia; order Sphingobacteriales; family Sphingobacteriaceae; genus Mucilaginibacter; species Mucilaginibacter humi. The sequence continues at coordinate 3,978 of NZ_JABFCR010000074.1, read as the reverse complement.
ACTGGTAAAAGCAGCTATGTTGTTGGTTACTGATGATGTTGAGCAACCGGTAACAATTACTACAGGTTTCCCTTATGCTACTTACCGCATTTATAAAGATGTGGCAATTGAGCAATTAAAAAAGACACATATAGTTGAGTATGATGCGTCAACCTTTGGTGGTAACGGCAAAAGGACTTCAATACTTGATGTAAAAAATGTTGATGTGATCCCGGAGATAGTTGCCTGTTCTATAGCTTTGCGCAAAGGCGAAGAAGCGGCAAAAGGCAGTTTCTTTATACTAAGCTGTGGTTTCGGAACGTTTGAATCGGTGTTAAGCATGGACAGTGGCGTGGTTGAGCAAAGTATGATAAGCACACACGGCTTACGTTATGCTATTAACTACATGGCCAACGAATTACAAAAGAACCATTACCTTGAAATGCGCACCGTTAATGCATTGGATGATGCTTTCCAGAAAGGTTATTTGTTTATTAATAGAAAAAATATTGATGTTAGAGAGATCCGTAAGGCGGCTTTAAGATCATATTATGCCGAGGTAATATCGCCCAATTTAAGGAACGTTATTACCGATAAAAATTTAATGAAAACCAATAAAATTTACCTGTGCGGTGGTGGTATGTACTACCAGACCTGGTAGATTGCTTTAAGGCCGAGTTTGGCGAAATAGCGCAATTAGAGGTTGTGAGCGATCCTGCTTCATTAGCGAGTAAAGGTTATGCCCTAAACTCGTTACGTATATCAGGCGGCTTAGAAAAATCATCTATCGGTATTGATATTGGTAATGCAACAACTGTTGTAACCCGTTTCAGCAACGATCAATAATAATATCCATGTTAAGCATCTTTAAAAAAGAGTCACCAGATTAATTGAGCCAATAAGTAATATCAAAGACCTGATACGTGATGGTAATGATTACTTTTCGGACGAGTTTATTATATTGGATGAGAAGCTTACCGGCAACTTGTTTTGTGCCGAAAAGGTTGTTATTGACTTGCATGGCATACTTAAGGGTAACATCACTTCAAAAACCTGCCTGGTTACAGGTACGGTAAACGGTGATATTTTATCACTTGATTTGCTGGATATTAAAGCAACCGCAGTAGTTAGGGGCAACATTCAATCGGCTAAGGTAAATATCGAACCGGGAGCTGTGATTAACGGTTATATTACTGTTGGCGAGGATATAGAAGCACTAACCGAGCAGTGGAACAAAACTAAATTCAGCACTGACGATTACCTGACTACTAAATTGCATAACGAACTTTCAACCCTTACTAAAATAAGTGCTGCAACTATTGTTACAGAACAAAAGGTTGAACCTGGACTTGTAGCCGCAGTTAGCAAACAGGAGCTTAAGGCAGAACCTAAACCCCTTGTAGCCGCTGCAGCACCTAAAGAAGAAAAAAATTGAAGCGCAATTGCCTGTTGCCAAACCAACATTGGCCGCTGCTACGCCACCTAAAAAAGACGAAGAGCTTAATAACTCGCGTTGGTGGTAATAACATCAAATTATTAAAAAAGGGGCGGCTGAATTTTCTACCGCCCCTTTTTTATGTCAGATCTTGTATAGGCTAAAAAAGTATTTAAATACCTGGTAAAGTAGGTTTACAAATTATAGTATATAAATTCTATCTATTTTATAGAATTAATTTGGAAACATGAAATCTTTATTTATTTTTGTCCTGTCTGCTACCGGCAGGCGGGTTATTTATATGTTAAAAGATATCAAAAATCAATTTTTTATGCGAATGCCTCTTTCTCAAGGGGTCATGTGTTGCTGCTGTTAATTCGCTGCACACACAAAAATTCACATTTTAAATTATTTGATATCATTCCATGTTTCGCTTAGTACCATCCTTCGTTTATCGTTTCCGTTTTATTAGTATCCTGCTCATTGCCGGTACTGCTGTTTTATTGTTCAGCTCATTGCGTTGGGCTCCAAAGCATGCAGCTTACCGCGCATCAGCCGGTGATGCTGCTTATATACTGGCAGTAGGCCGGCACCATTTAAAAATAGACGGTAAGGAGCTGGCTTATCAGTCATCAACCGGATATCTAACTATTAAGGATCAAAAAGATCAACCATTAGCCAACATTTTTTACACTGCATATAATATAAATAGTAATATTACTCAACGCCCCATAACCTTTGTTTTTAATGGCGGACCGGGCTCGGCGGCTATATGGTTACATATGGGCGCTTTTGGCCCGGTGCGGGCAGATAATAAGGGTTATACTACTAACCCTAATTCATGGCTGGATTTTACCGATTTGGTTTTTATTGATCCGGTAGGTACAGGTTACAGTCAGGCCGCAGAAGGCGTAGATGCACGCCGCTTCCATGGCTACCGCGGGGATATCCACAGCATCGCCCAATTTATAAAGACTTATCTTGCGGCCAATCATCGCGAAGCAAGCCCTAAATTTTTAACCGGCGAAAGTTATGGCGCTGTCAGGGCCATAGGCCTGACAGCTTATTTGCAGGATAGCCTGCAAATTAAACTGGCGGGTTTAAACTTAATATCGCCGGCACTTAATTACCGGTTGGTGAGTTTCCGCAAGGGTAATGATAAACCGTTTAGTTATTATTTACCAACTTATGCTTTGGCCGCGCAGTATCACCGCCGCCTGTCGCCTGAATTGCAAAAGCAAACGCCTGCACAACTAATAGTAAAAGTGGCTGCGTTTAGTAACGGTACGTATGCAAAGTTTTTAAAAAGTGGGAAATCAATATCGGCTGACCTGGTAGATACGCTTAGCTACTTTACTGGATTGAATAAGGCACTACTAAAGCGAACCAATGGCCGTATAACCGACAGCCAGTTTACCAAAGAGTTGTTGGATAATAAAGTTACCGGCACATTTGATAGTCGTGCTGTCGGGCAAACTAATTCAGGTGACCCGAGCGAGTTGGCTATACGCAGTGTTTTTACCAAAGCATTCCAAAAATATGTAGATGCTGAATTAGGTTATGAAAACCACCTGCCTTACCCGGCTACAACAGCTATGGGCGATTGGAACTACGGGCCGGAAGCAGCTGATGGCTACCTTGATATTTCAGCAACACTTAAACAGGTGCTATTAAACAACCCCGATTTGAGGGTAAAAGTAAGCAGTGGTTTGTATGACCTGGCCACACCTGTTGCTACTATCAACTATGCTATTAATCATTTAGGATTATCACAAAAAGCAAAGCAAAATATTTCGGTTGATTATTATCATGAAGGACATATGATCTACCCGGGCAATGAGGCTAATGCCGGCTTTAAAAAAGCCGGCGAACAATTTTATCATCAAATATTACAAAAACTATCAAGCATACACTATGAAAATAAGGCGGAGTGGCCGAGTGGTTAGGTGAGGGTCTGCAAAACTCTTTACAACGGTTCGAATCCGTTCTCACGCCTCAATAAAAATCTCTCTCTCTCATAATTTGGTTTATAATTGGTTAAGTAAAGGCCCCTGCCCATCAGGGGCTTTACTTTTGTGTAGGAGCAATAAGCCATAATTGCCAGAAGTTGAAAATTACAAAAAGAGGCATAGCCCCGGCCAATATTGTAGCTACAGTTGAACCCGTAGAAAATAAAAGAAGATATTAAGAGCCATAGGCTCGGTCCATATAATATGCGTTGTGCTGAGTCAAAGGCAAACTGCGTGTTTAAACGATTAAATTTTTTGTAAAACACTTATTATCAATTTCTTACCCATAAATCTTGTTTCACGTGTTTCATCTGTTTCACCCACGCGTGAAACAAACACCGTTATTTGGTATTCGGATAGGCCTCCCTCAAAGTCTTTGCCTCTTCGGCTGTGATCTTCGACAAGCTGCCATGCCTTGCATCGGGTGGTATGCTGATATCCTGCTCGATGGTCCAGTGAAACAGGTCGGGCGACGATGAGATGCCATAATGGTCGGCCATCGGGAAGTCGTAATAGAGCAACCAGCCTTTAGGTTTCATGGGGTCGGCCATAACG
>NZ_JABFCR010000076.1:0-14548 GCF_013087555.1 Mucilaginibacter humi | reverse complement strand
CCGCGAGCCGATAGTTGATCTTATCAATAGTGCGTCCGTTGGTAACTGTTTGCCCGATAAGCTTGTAGCGATAATAAGAGAACGCATTCGCTGCAATAGGCGATACAAAACCGTTGGCGCTTAATCCATTAATCACAAAAACATTATTATAAAAGTTTGCCTGCAGATCTGACGCTTTGTAGTAGCTGAATGTTGGTGTTATACCTGCTGCACGCGAGGCTATAGTGACCTCTTTCACCTTATTTGGCCGCTCAAAATCGAAGGTTGACAACTGCTCAGACTGGTAAAGTATTCCCCGGCCGTTACTGTCCAGTCCAATACTCTGGATACCCCGCCCTTTAATAACGACTTAGGCGCGCTAACCAGTTTTTGTACACCCTTAACATAAATAGCGCACGAGTAGGATTTGATCTCGTTTAAATAATACTCGCGCTTGGCAATAACCTTACGCATAATTACATTGGCAGCGGTATCCATACCATCTTTATCACGGATCGTTGCGGTTTTCAGTTGGTAAATTTCATCTTCCAATTGTATGTCCCGTCGTTCCTCGCGGTCGTTTATGACTACTTTTTCAATGCGTTCTTTATAACCTACAAAGCGGTAAACCAAATTATAGGTGCCGGCAGGGATATTGAATTTATAAATACCGTCTTCGTTAGTGGTTGTACCATAAGTGGAGTTATGGATATAGACTGATACATAGGAAATGGGTTTGCCGTTTACATCTGTTATTTTGCCTGACAAAACATATTGCTGCGCCGATGCCTTAAAAACAAAAGCGCCCAACAGTATAAAAACCGATAGTAAAAATCTTTTCATATTGTCCACAAATAAGCATTTAAGCGCACAAATGTTTGACCTGAAACCTATTATTATTAAAAACGCAGCGTTTTGAAGCTAAATGACAGTTAATGCTTAATTTTGCAGAAATTAACTGTAAACATGTACAACACACTACAACCGGTTTTGCAACAGGAGCTTGCAGCTATAGCAGAAGCAGGCCTTTATAAAAAAGAACGCATTATAACCTCGGCACAAGGGGCTGATATTACGGTGGCCGGCGGCCGTGAAGTAATAAACTTTTGCGCTAATAATTACCCGGGCCTAAGCGGCGATAAAAGAGTTATTGAGGCTGCTAAAAAGCGATGGATACGCATGGTTATGGCTTGTCGTCAGTAAGGTTTATTTGTGGTACACAGGATATCCACAAGGAACTTGAAAAGAAGATAGCCGAGTTTTTAGGAACGGAAGACACCATACTTTACGCTGCTGCATTTGATGCCAATGGAGGTGTATTTGAGCCACTGTTTGACGCGCAGGATGCTATTATATCTGATGAGCTGAACCATGCGTCAATCATAGACGGTGTGCGCCTGTGCAAGGCCCAGCGGTACCGTTATAAGCACGATGATATGGCCGACCTCGAAGCTAAGCTACAGGAAACAGTCGCACTTCGTCATCGTATTATTGTTACTGATGGCGCGTTCTCCATGGATGGTACAATTGCACAACTTGATAAGATCTGCGCGTTGGCTGAAAAGTATAATGCTTTGGTTATGATTGATGAGAGCCACTGCTCCGGCTTTATGGGTAAAACCGGCCGTGGTACACACGAGCATCATAATGTAATGGGTAAAATAGATATTATTACCGGTACGTTAGGTAAAGCGCTGGGCGGTGCGTCGGGCGGGTTTACATCTGGCCGTAAAGAAATTATTGATATGCTGCGCCAGCGTTCAAGACCATATTTATTCTCAAACACTTTAGCGCCAGCAATTACAGGTGCGTCAATAGCTGTATTGGATATGCTGAGTGAAACCACCCAACTGCGAGATAAGCTGGAAAGCAATACTCAATATTTCCGCAAAGCGATGACCGATGCAGGTTTTGATATTAAGCCGGGCGTACACCCAATTGTGCCGGTTATGCTGTATGATGCCAAGCTTGCGCAGGAGTTTGCCGCCAAAATGCTGGAAGAAGGCATTTATGTTATTGGCTTTTACTACCCGGTTGTACCGCAGGGTAAAGCAAGGATCAGGGTACAAATCTCTGCCGCGCATGACAGGGAACATTTGGATAAAGCTATTGCGGCATTTACTAAGGTGGGTAAAGAATTGGCGGTGATAAAATAAATCATACGTATAAAATATTTATATTTGTACGTATAAAATATAGCAATATGAAATTAACGTTGAATATTGATCCGGGGTTAATTGACCAAATGAAACAAGTCGCTAAGAAAAGGAATACCAGTATTTCAAAATTAGCAGAGGGCTTTTTTAAAAAAGGTGGAAACTGAAAAGGAACCCTTTAAGATGAAAAGCATGGACGAATTGTCTGATTGGGTTAAAGGGATGGTTGCAGTATGTGATCCTGTACCTGATTTTGATCACAAGGCCGAATTTCATAAACACCTTGAAGAAAAGTACGGCAATTGAAAAAGTTATTTTTTGACAGCGATGTCATGCTTGATATTAGTTTATTGAGAGAGCCATTTTCTTTATCGGCAATTAATTTGATAGAACTTTGTTATCAAAAAAATATAGAGCAGTTACATCTTCAGTAGCCTTTGTAAATACAAATTACTTTCTAAGTAAATTTGCATCCTCAACAAGGCTGCATTCATTACAAAGATTAAGAAGCGTTATTTCAATAATTGAAGTAAATGAAGTTGTAATTGATTTAGCATTGAAGAGTAATTTCTCTGATTTCGAAGATGCTGTTCAATATTATGCAGCCAGAAGTGCAAATGTTGATTTCATTATTACCAGAAATATAAAAGATTATAAAGATGCAAATATCCCGGTTTTAACAGCCGAGCAATTTTTAAGAACACTATAATGCAAGAAAAAATAGATCAATACACTGCCGAGATCAACGCCTTTTCACCTGCTAACGCGGATGAACTGGAAACGTTCCGTATAAAATTTTTAGGTACCAAGGGATTGATAAAAGATCTTTTTGAAGAGTTTAAGACCGTTGGCCCTGAAGAGAAACGCACGTTTGGCAAAGTATTGAACCAGTTTAAACAACTGGCCGAGGCCAAGTATAACGATTTAAAAGAAAGCCTTACCTCGGCTGATGCAGATCAAAAATCAGATATCGATTTAACCCTTCCGTGGCGATAACTTCCGTGGTTGGCTCGCGCCATCCGTTATCTTTGGTGCGTAACGAGATCATCGATATATTTAAACGCCTGGGCTTTAATGTAGCCGAGGGACCGGAGATTGAGGATGACTGGCATAACTTCTCTGCATTAAATTTTCCTGAAGAGCACCCTGCCCGTGATATGCAGGATACTTTCTTCATCAAGAAAAATGCAGGCAAGGATGATATCGCTTTGCGTACCCATACCTCATCAGTACAGGTTAGGATGATGGAGAATGGCAAACCACCGTTCCGTGCTATTATGCCGGGCCGGGTTTATCGTAACGAAGCTATTTCTGCACGCGCGCATTGCTTTTTCCACCAGGTTGAAGGGTTGTATATAGACGAGAATGTATCATTTGCCGATTTGAAACAAACGCTTTACCACTTTGTACAGGAGCTTTATGGCGAGGGCACACAGGTGCGTTTCCGTCCTTCATATTTTCCATTTACCGAGCCATCTGCCGAAATGGATGTATCATGCACCATTTGTAAAGGCGCGGGCTGTAATATGTGTAAATACAGTGGCTGGGTTGAGATATTGGGTTGCGGTATGGTGGACCCTAACGTTTTGGAGAACTGCGGTATAGACAGTAAAAAATTTACCGGCTTTGCATTTGGTATGGGTATGGAACGAATAGCCAACTTAAAATATGTTATCCGCGATCTGCGTTTATTTAGCGAGAATGACGAGCGTTTCCTGAAACAGTTCCAGACCGAGATTATATAGCATGATCAAAAAATTAGGGATAATAACAGCGCTTATATTAAGCTGCTTTGCCTGTGGTAAAACCGGCGACTATGTCCCTAATGTATCTGTAAATTTCCAGATGGCTTTGGCTAACCCGGCGCTTAATGCTTTACATAACCCCGGTGGGGCGGTAGTGTTAAAAGGTTATGGTGTTGCCGGGCTTATCCTTTTTAGGCGATCGGGCGGTGGCTATGCCGCTTATGATGCATGCAGCCCTTATTTACCCCAAAATAAATCGGTTATCACGTTAGATAATCCAAGCCTCACCTGTACCGATCCGGCAAGTGGTGCTAAGTGGCTATTAGAGGATGGCAGCCCTGTTAAGGCCCCTGCTGTTAAATCTCTTAAAGAATATACAGTAAATGTCAGTAATTTTGAGATATTTGTGTCTAACTGATACATGGAAGCCGATAAAATAAAAGATAGCATTAAACGTGCAGCGCAAGATCTGTTTCGAAAATTCGGGTACCATAAAACCAGTGTTAACGAGATTGCCAAGCGGGCCAAGATAGCTAAGGCCACTATTTACAAATATTTCGACAGTAAGGAGCACGTGCTGCATACCTTATTGATGGATTATATCCGCGTAAGTGTTGACGACCTGATAGCCGCCAACGCGCCCGAAATGGACGAAGAAACCCACCTGGGTAACCTCATCATGAAAACCTGCCGGCTAAGCTATACCGTTTGTAATGAGTTCATCGGCTGGGATTTCATCCGCGAAAGCACCAACTCGCAGGATTTTTTAAAGAATTTAAGTAATGAGTTGGAGGACCTTTTACTGGCCTCATTTACCCGCATCACCGCCATCCGTAAAACTGATAATTACCAGCAACGCATGCGTTTCCTCATCAAATGCAGCAAAAGCATCGTATTTAGCTTCGCATTTACTTCGGTTAGCGATAGCGACGTGCGCAAAAACTTTGTATCTTTCCAAAAAGAGATCCTGCCTTATTTGGTTAAGGCGGCTATTACTATTTAATTAATGCGCGACAGGCGCATCCAACTCCTCAATAACCGGTATTGCTGAAGCGGCATTTATCGAAAGATAACAAAACGACATGCCTATAAATTGCAGCATTAATATGATATGTGATACAAAAATAAATAACAGCCTTATAATCATCATTTTCCCATCATAAGGTGCCGCTTTTGCCATAATAGCGCCAATACTAAACTTAGCTATTAGTAAAATAACAATTGCCAATACAAAGAAGTAAAAACACCCAGCGTTAAATCCCAGTTTTGGATTGCCATATTTTTGCCCCTGCGCCGGGCTTCGGTTAAGCCAAGGTTATCAAACACCATAATAACCACGGTAAGGGCAGCTATAGGTGCCAGCAATGCACCGGGAACGATCAACAAAACAAATCCAAATATTACCACCACATAAATTGAAGCTAAGGCAAAGTAATAGCGCAGGTACAATAGTTTAAAACTGTCCCAAACTTGTTTAGCTGATGGCACCACTCCGTTTTGTATATATAATTTAATAAACCATAATACGGTTGCTGCCAATGCCGTATCGCCAAGAGTAGATAGCAAGAATTTAATCCCGGTATGCTGCAATTGCTCTGCCGGGTAAGTATTAATGTGATGCCCGGGCAGAGGATAATGTGTGGGGTACATATAATCAAACACTACCCCGTATTAAAAATAATGTGCAAATTATACAGTACACCGCTAATAAAGGCTGCCAATTTAACTGTATGAACGTAGTGGTGTTTTGTATAACAGCATTTAAACTTTTTGGGGATCGTAGCCCGCAGGTAAATTCACGTGTTTAATATTAATTTATATTAAAAATTTAATTCATAAGCAATATACAAACTTATTTGCTTGCTAATATCAACCAAAAGTCTGATCACGCTTTTCGCTTATACGTGACAAAGCCTTAATGCGTTGTCTTACTTGCTGATTTGTAATTCCGCGCCAGGTCAAACATGATGAACGCTAACACCGGCAGGTGCCATATTTTGCTCAAAAATTTTATTGAAAAGCAAGTATTAACCAATGGTTAACTGTCTCAATATCAAAACTATATGTTTAAAACAATCGTAAATATTTGCTGTTAAGTGCATGAAAAATATCGACTATAAATGGAAAAACATATTGTTATTATTGATGATGATGACGCACTGCTATCGGTAATGGAATTTTTGTTGACTGAAGCAGGATACCGTGTAACCTGCATTAGCCGTATAACTACTATTGAGCTATTGCTGACTTTAAAACCCGACTGCTTTATCCTTGATGAGCAGATGCCTGTAGTAAACGGCCATATCCTTTGCATGATCCTTAACTCAAAACCCGAAACTAAAGACATCCCTGTAATATTGGTTTCGGCACTTGATGAGATAGAAAGCTATGCTAACCTTTGTGAAGCATCGGCATTTCTTAAAAAACCATTTCTTAATCCTGATGACCTGTTGAACGTTGTAGCTAAAACTATTGGGGCGGGAGTGCGTAAGGTTTAGGTATAAATAACGGTTTTTGAAAACAAAAGGGTTTAGCAATTCGTTTAAAAGTTACAGGCTAAAGAAATTTCCGAACAAAACCGTAAATCATAACCCCTTAAACTTATGAAAGCGTTTAAAATAGTTTTAATTGTACCGCTGTTGTTATTTGCCGTTTCATGTAAAAAACAACCGTCAGCAGTGCAGTAACTACCGATGAGGCTGCAGATATGGCTGCCAACGCAGTAGCAGCAAATTCATTGGGTTTTGCAGCAGTAACTGACAATGTTGGTATAAATGCCCAAACACTTAATTCGGTTAACACTGGCGGCCAGCAGGTAAATGCAACCGGCTCATCGCGCCAGGCATGCGGTACTACAGTTGCAGACAGCCTTAGTATCAACTCGAATGCTAATTCGTCTGTTACATTTAGTGCTTTTTATAAATATGTACGCACGCTAAACTGTAACGCTAACAGCCAGCCCGATAACCCGGGTTAATGTCATGACTTTTAAAGGCAATTTTGACGGCCCGCGCCTAACATCAAATGATACAGGAACATCAAATATTACTATAGCAGGGTTAACCAGTAATGCAACCAACTTTGTTATTAATGGTACTTATAACCGTAAAGGCTCGTTCACATCAAAAGTAGCTGGTAAGGCAAACGGCAGCAGCAATGTTACCATCACTGCTACCAATGTATTGTTAAGCAAACCCGGTCGCGAGATAGCAGGCGGATCGGCTACTATTACTATAGCGGGCAGTGCCGCGGCAGGTACCTTTAATTATACCGGCATATTGTCATTTAAAGGAAACAACCAGGCTACATTAACTGTTGATTCAAAAATTTATTTAATAAATCTGCTTACAGGTGATTGTGTTAAGCAATAAACTGAAATAATAATAACAACAAAGGCCCCCGGTAAGTGGCCTTTGTTGTTTAGCGCGGTTTAAAAGACAGTTAGCTAATTTTTGTTTAGTTTGAACGCAAGCGGTTTTTCAGTGTCAATCAAATCGCATACATCCACCTCAAACACTTCGGCAATTTCAAAGATGCGTTGCAGATTAACGTTTGAAAGCCCCAGCTCAATCTTACTATACGCGTTCTGCGATATTTTTAACCTGATACCAAGGTACTCCTGCGAGTAGTTCCTGTACATCCTCGCACTTTTAATATTGGCGGCTATGGCATTTTTATTATACATAACAATTATAAATAGGTATATACCAATTTACGAAGGCTGATTGCCGTCGGTTTTGTTGGGAAAGGAAGATTAGGTTGAAAATTAAAGATTGGTCTTAACGCAGCAACTTTTTAGTTAAACCAATAATTATATCTGCACATCCACACATTTGCATATCTGCACATCAAAAACCTACCTTTGCGGCAATGAGTAAGATACCGTATAACCACATTTTTGAAGACGTTGCCGTAATTGATATTGCCGAAGAAGGTAAAGGTGTAGGCAGGGCCGATGAGTTTGTGTTGTTTATTGAAAAAGCCGTACCCGGCGACATTGCTGATGTACAGGTTTACCGCAGTAAAAAGTTTTGGCGAAGCCAAGATCATCAACATAAAAAAACCGAGCGAACACCGCACGGAGCCTTTTTGCCCGCACTTTGGCACTTGCGGGGGCTGCAAATGGCAGCACATGACGTATGATGCGCAGTTGCAATTCAAACAAAAATCGGTAGCGGACGCATTGAGCCGTTTAGGTAAGATAGATACAAGCGGTATTATGCCGATAGTACCCTCGCCTGCCGACAGGTATTACCGCAATAAGCTGGAGTTTACCTTTAGCAACAAACGCTGGTTATATGATGGCGAAAGCCGCGACGATGAAGCCTTGAACATGAACGCGCTGGGCTTTCATATTCCCGGCCGTTTTGATAAGATACTGGATGTGCAACACTGCTATTTACAGGCCGACCCAAGTAACGATATCCGCAATAAAATAGACGATTTTGCCAAAGCCAACGGTTATACCTATTACGATCTGCGGAACCACACCGGCAATTTGCGCAACCTGGTTATCCGCACCTCGTCAACCGGCGAACTGATGGTAATTGTTGTTTTCGCTTACGCGGATGAGGACGCGGTGAACAAGCTGATGAGTTTTGTTGAAGCGGAATTCCCACAGATAACCTCGTTACTTTATATACTTAACGAAAAGAAGAACGATACCATTTTTGACCAGAAGTATTTGCCTGAAAGGGCCGGAGTATATCCATGAAGAAATGATGGGCATTAAATTCCGCATTGGGCCAAAATCATTTTACCAAACCAACAGCATACAGGCACTTAAGCTTTATGAAATAACCCGTGATTTTGCCGAATTTAAAGGTGATGAGCTGGTTTATGACCTTTATACAGGGGCCGGTACAATCGCCAACTTTGTTGCTGCCAATGTAAAAGAGGTAGTAGGGGTAGAGTATGTACCAAGTGCCATTGAAGACGCTAAAATAAACAGCGCCATCAATCAAATCACTAATACCAAGTTTTATGCGGGCGATATGAAAGATGTGCTATCTGCCGAATTTGTGGCCGGGCACGGCAAGCCTGATGTAATTATAACCGACCCTCCACGTGCCGGCATGCACGCGGATGTAGTGGCAAGGTTGATGGAGATTGAAGCCGAAAAGATTGTTTACGTAAGCTGTAACGCAGCCACACAGGCCCGCGATTTGCTGGTATTAAAAGAGAAATACGATACGGTTAAAATACAGCCGGTAGATATGTTCCCGCATACGCAGCATGTAGAGAATGTGGTTTTATTGAGAAGAAGAGGATAACGTTGCCTCACCCAACCCTCTCCAAAGGAGAGGGCTTTTTAAACGCTTCGCATTGAAGTCCCTCTCCTTTGGAGAGGGATTTAGGTGAGGCAAAACATGGAAGTGAATATGGAACCGGAAGAATTGCTTAATGAAAACCGTGGCGAACAGCCAAAACCTGTAGTTGATAGCCCGCTGGTAAGTTTGCGCCGCGACCTGAAAATGTTTAGCGAGCCCATCCGCGAGGTTGCGGTAGAGATAATGGTGGAGGGATTATCCAAATACCCCATCTTTGTGGCGCACCAGCACGAGCTTAAATTAGGTGAATTGATACTTGACCGCACGGAGCTTGGTACCCAATGGAGCATCCATGCATCAACAATGGAAGAATTTTTAGAAGTAGGCGTAATAAAACCCGAGCTAAAACAACGCTTTATTGAAACCTACAAAAATCCTAAAGATTTTATGTGCGTGTTTGTGGTAGTGCCCGAGGGTGCAAACTTTGTGTTTGTGCCGTATGAGTAAAGTCGGTTTGTCATTTTAAGCGATAGCGAAGAATCTTACACATCATTAATTAAATTAGCTACTTTAGCATAAGTAAAAGCAGCCATGGACAAAAAACTACTCATACTCAATCAGCAGCAAATCCAGCAAAAGATAGATCGTATCGCTTACCAGATCCTGGAAGATAATTTTGATGAAAAGGAAATTATCATCGCCGGTATGCTGCCACGCGGTGGTTTTTGGCTGCGCGATTAAAAAAGTGCTGGATGAGATAGCGCCTTTTAAAAGTACGCTGCTTACCATCGACCTTGATCGTTTTAGCAGCCGCCTCGATGCCGGGTCGATTTCGATATCCAGATCTGTAATGATAAGGTGGTTATTTTGGTGGATGATGTGTTGAACAGCGGAAAATCTCTGGCTTATGGCTTTGGAGTTTTCCCCGGATGTACCGCTAAAAAAACTGCGCACTGTTGTACTTGTCGACCGTAACCACAAAAGCTTCCCGGTAACTACCGACTACTCGGGTATTGCACTGTCAACCATCATCAAAGAACATATTGATGTGGTTTTGAGTGAGAACGGCGAAGAAGATGCTGTTTATTTGATGTAGAGGCCTATTTACCTTTCGTTTCAATAGCTACAATTGCCTGCCCTGCTGCTCCTAAATAATAAGTTACAAGGGCCGGATAGAGCTGCATCCCATTATCAGAGTTAGTGAAGATAACCACCGCTTTTTTGATTGTGGCAGCAAAATAGCCATGGTATGTACTCGAGGGTCATGTCCGCCGTGCGATATGGCATATTCACTGTTTCCTATCGGATCGTATATTGCCCAGCCTAAACCCATATATGCACCGGGCTTGGTTGTCACCTGGTGGCTGGTCATTTCGGTATATAGTTTCTTAGATAAGCCCCCGCCGTTTAATACCCAAAGCACGAATTTACAATAGTCGGGCACCGTTGTTTTTAACAGGTCGGCAGCATTAGCAGCGGTGTTATGCGTGGGTTCTAACTGCTTTTGGTTAGCATCAAACGGATAGGCGAAGCGGCTTTCCTGATTATTGTTCCACGTAAAGCGGGTATCGCGCATATCCAGCGGGCTAAAAATTAAAGAGTCGGCTAACTGCTCAAGTTTACGGTTAAATTTACGCTCTAACGCATGTCTTAAGTATTCAAAACCTTCGCCCGAGTATTGGTATTTTGTGCCGGGATCAAACTGAAACGCCAATTTACCACTGGCCTGCTGCGAACGCCAGTTAGGGAAGCCGCTGCGATGCGTCAGTAGGTCGCGGGTGGTGAGCTTTTGGCTCCTGGGGTCATTTTTAATATCCGGGTCGGTCCAATAACGTGCAATCGGCTCATCTAATTTCCATTTACCCGAATTAACCAAATTAAGCGTAACCATAATAGTAATGGTTTTGGTGATAGAGGCTACATTAAATATTGATGAAAGAGATATTGGCACCCCAGCCTTAAGCTCGCCATAACTGCAAATGGATTTGATCTTGCCGTTTTCTATATAGCCTACTGCCAATGCAGGGATGTGTTTTTCTTTTAACCAGGCGGCAACAGCAAGTGAGTCATTCATATCAGGAACCTGTGCCTTTGCATGAAGGATGGTACAGATGGTAAGTACAAGTGCTACAGCTAAATATTTCATGATCGTTTTTTATCATAGGACACCAACTTGGCTAAGCTGGTTACACCACGCGTCAAATAAAAAAGCCAACCGTCCGGTCAGCCTTTAAATTTACACTGTCAATTTTTTATACTTAATCCGTTTCGGCCCAACATCACCTAAACGTTTTTTGCGGTTCTCTTCGTAATCAGTATAGTTACCCTCGAAGAAATAAACCTGCGAGTTACCCTCGAACGCCAGGATATGCGTACAGATGCGGTCAAGGAACCAACGGTCGTGGCTGATAATTACCGCGCAGCCGCCAAAGTTTTCTAACGCTTCTTCTAAAGCACGTAAGGTATTTACGTCGATATCATTTGTCGGCTCATCCAGCAACAATACGTTACTGCCTTTTTTAGAGTGATAGATAAGTGAACGCGGTTACGCTCGCCACCCGATAATACGCCAACCTTTTTCTGCTGGTCGGCGCCGTTAAAGTTAAACCGCGATACATAAGCACGCGAGTTTAACGGGCGGTTACCAACCATAATGGTTTCCAGTCCGCCGGTTACATTTTCCCATACAGATTTGTTAGGGTCAAGATCGTCATGCATTTGGTCGACATAGCCTAAATGCACGGTTTCACCCACACGGAAAGTACCTGCATCGGGCGTATCCTGCCCGGTAATTAAGCGAAACAATGTAGTTTTACCCGCGCCATTGGGGCCGATAATACCAACGATTCCAGCAGGAGGCAAGGAGAAGCTCAGGTTATCAAATAATAACTTATCGCCATAACTTTTGCTTACGCCGTTAGCCTCGATAACCACATTACCTAAACGCGGACCTGGCGGGATAAACAGCTCCAGTTTTTCTTCGCGTTCCTTGGTTTCTTCGGATGCCAGTTTCTCGTAATTACCTAAACGCGCTTTTGATTTTGCGTGGCGACCCTTCGGCCCCATACGTACCCACTCCAGCTCACGCTCCAAAGTTTTCTGGCGTTTGGTTTCTGATTTTTCTTCCTGTGCCAAACGTTTAGCTTTTTGATCAAGCCATGACGAGTAATTGCCTTTCCAAGGGATGCCTTCGCCACGATCCAGCTCTAAGATCCATCCGGCAACATTGTCCGGAAATACCTGTCGTGGGTTACTGCTATAACGGTTCCTTTATATTGTTTTAAGTGCTGCTCCAGCCAGTCGATAGACTCGGCGTCCGGTGGTTGGTAGGCTCATCCAGTAATAAAACATCAGGCTCTTTTAACAACAACCGGCATAAAGCCACCCGGCGGCGCTCGCCACCCGATAGTACCGAGATTTTGGTGTCAGGCTCGGGGCAGCGCAGGGCGTCCATCGCACGCTCCAGTTTGGTATCCAGTTCCCGTGCGTTTACGGCATCTATCTGGTCCTGTAGTTCGCCCCGGCGGGCCATTAGCTTATCCATTTTATCGGCATCGCTGTAATACTCTTCCAGTCCAAATTTTTCGTTGATCTCTTCGTATTCTTTAAGCAGGGCAGTAGTTTCCGCAACGCCTTCTTCCACAATTTCGCGTACGGTTTTGTCAGGGTCAAGCTCGGGCTCTGGCTCAGGTAGCCTACGGTATAGCCCGGCGAAAATACAACCTCGCCAATATTGGTTTTATCAATGCCCGCAATAATTTTTAACAGGGATGATTTACCCGAGCCGTTTAAACCGATAACGCCAATTTTAGCCCCATAGAAAAAGCTGAGGTATATGTTTTTTAATACTGTTTTTTGCGGGGGTAAACCTTACTAACCCCGGCCATTGAAAAAATTATTTTTTCGTCTGCCATGTGTATAATGAGTGATTGAGTGAATTATTGAATTGTTGAATGATTGATAGGTAAATATCAGTGCAAATATGGGCATTAGCAAAGTTAAGTGCAAGCGCCAAATACTTTGCGATAACCGTTATTTACTACATAGGTAGCATTGTGTTAAGATTGAGTGCCACAATGTTGCCAAATGTTAATTTACGTTAAAAGATGTAATAGTGTTGCGTTGAATATTTTGATTTAAAAATTATTTGATTATCATTGAACAGGAAAACCAATCCAACACCTTATTACACATGTACCTATCAATCCTATTTAAAAAAGTAAGCTTTTGTTTATGCCTATCTATAGCAATCGCATTATCTGTTTCTGCTCAAAAAAAAAAATCAAAGTTGATTCAAGCGGCGTGATGACATTACGCGTCGATCCGGGAAACGCTGTCGGTGGCGTGGCCTCTGACTTTTTACTGAAGTTAACTATATTCCCCCGAAAACCACAAAAGAAAGCTTGTTTGGCAGTATCGCCAAGATGCAGATTACCGATGATTATTACATCATTTTAGATTACAATACACATAGTATTCTGTTTTTTACCAAAGCCGGTAAGTATCACGCCAAAATCAAAAGTACCGAGGGTAGTAGCAATAACTATATCTGGGATTTCTCTGTAAATAAATTTACCAAACAGATAATATTCACCCGCGACTATAAAACACTCATCTACGCGGACTTTGATGGTAAAGAGTTAAAAACCATAAAGATGGATGCCGAAACAGCTAAAGACGAAGTTAATAGCTGGCAATATTTTTTTATAACTCCTGATAAGGCCGTTAACCCCAATTATTATAGCACCTTGGATAGTACGGATAAGAACTATAAAACTTATTCTAAATCACTGATATTATATACGAACGAAAACCATAAAGTTTATGCTCAGGGATTGGGTTATAGCAAAGCAGAAGCCCATGCAACAGAAGAAGGCTATATTTCAAATGGGTTAGGGAAGGGTCATCAAGCGCACAGCGAAACCCAACATCCGAAGAAACCAAGGAACGCGAAAAACTGGAGCTGTTTATCCGCCAGGTCCGCACGTTTAGGTAATGTGGTTATCGAGGCTAACGGCGTAAGCAAAAAGTTATGGCGATAAGTTATTATTTGATAACCTGAGCTTCTCCTTGCCTCCTGCTGGAATCGTTGGTATTATCGACTGACCGGCATGGTGAAACTACATTGTTTCAGCAATTACCGGCTGGATACGCCCGATGCAGGTACTTTCCGTGTGGGTGAAACCGTGCATTTAGGCTATGTCGACCAAATGCATGATGACCTAACAAATCTGTATGGGAAAATGTAACCGGCGGTTGGAAACCATTATGGTTGACAACCGCCCGTTAAACTCGCGTGCTGTATCGCGGTTTAACTTAACGGCGCCGACCAGCAGAAAAAGGTTGGCGTATTATCGGGTGGCAGTGGCTAACCGCGTTCACTTATCTATCACTCTAA
>NZ_JABFCR010000072.1:0-16860 GCF_013087555.1 Mucilaginibacter humi | reverse complement strand
TTTCAGGAAAGGTAAAGCCTCACCAAAAAAATTGGACAGCTGCGGGTCCATCAGCTTGTTGTTTGATGGTACACGGTTAAACATACCCGATGTTTCATAAAAGCTGCTGTAATAGGGATCGGCCCGTGCTTTGCCATCATCATGTGTCGGCAGGCGCTGAAACATCATGGAATTACCCATCATTATGCTTATCCCCTGCGTGCCTGATGTTTTATTTTTTGAGGTTTTGATATCGTTTAACGAGTTTATCATCAACATCATCTGTGTGCTGTAACTCTTTGGCATACCGGCCCGTTCATTGCTGGTACGACTGGTAAAATATTTACCGTCGAAGATCCGGTCGGGCCAGGGCATCACCTCATAGTTAGCTACATCTGGAAAGAAAAGCTCGGCGGTGAAGGTGGTTTGATAGTTCCTTTTATAATCGGCCCAGTCGCGGCGGGTATCTTCTACCGGGTCATTCTCAAAAAATAGCTTACGGCCAGTTGGCGCGGTCATTGATTTCATGCAGCAGTATTCCGGGAAGGCGGTCTCGAACGAACGCTCTTTGGCAATACCGTTATAGTAATTAGGTTCGCGGGCGGTGCCTGTCCATGATTGTACAATGTAACCGTCCACACAATCCAGTGAAGCCAGACTGGCTTCCGGGCTTACGATCTGCCACATGGAATAATTGATCAATGAATGCGTTGGCACATAGCAGCGTACATTCATGCCTTTGCTTTTACCATATGCTTTGGCGTAGGTAAAAGATTCTTTTAACGCGCGGTAGTACAGATAATACTTCAGCTTATTGGATAAATAAGTATTCTCTGCCGACTCATGTTGTGGCCTCCAATCAAATCCATAATATTCCTTCCATTCACGCTTAAAAGCTTCGCTATAGCCAGATTTTGCCCAGTATTCCGGCTCCTCTAAATATATGGCATCAATACCTGCATCGATAGCTTTTTTAACAACCTGCTCCTTAAAGTATTTCAGAAAATTTACGGTGGGCACTACATAGGGCGTGTTGGGGCCGTGCCAAACGGTATCGCCGTTCATCATTTTCTGGCCCTCGTCAAAATGCTGCTTGCCATCCCAGCGGCCCATAAAGTAATCCCGGTAGCCGCCCCAGGCCATGCCGGTCATAAAAGCCACTTTATAACCATGATCGCGCCATGATTGTACGCGTTGCTCAAATTGCCCGGGCCTACCCCCTGCGCCATATACAATGGCTACATCGGCGCGCGAGTCAACAGTAGGTTTCCATGGCCCACCGGTTTGGAAGGTGGTTTTTCTTTATTTGCCTCCGGCGATTTGGTTTGCGCCGAAACTGTAACGGTTGAAAATAATAAAGCTAAAGTTATTAAGCCTCTAACTTTTCTATCATGCTGATGTAGCGACATGTGTTTATTGTAGGTTAATCAGGATCTATTAGTCAAAAAATTCCTGCACCAATCTAACAATAATTACCCTTAACTTACAAGGTAGTATAAGTGTAGGTACCGCTCGTGCCATCATCACCTGTAAAGCTGGTCTTGTAGCCGTCAGCATCATAAACGTAAGTGTTATTTACCGTGACAGTATTCTTGCCGGTGGTAGTCACTGATTTAATGATGTTATCATGCGAATCATAAGTATAAGTGGCTGATGTGGGCGCCAATGCGGATATCGTGCTTGTTTGACTTGTAGTTATTTTTCTGTTATTAGCGTCGTAGGTATTTACAGTAGTAACGATTCCCTCAATCGTGCGGTCCTCTATTTTTATCACGTTGTTTTTACTATCATAAGTATATAATCTTACCCCACCCAACGAATAATGATCTTCTGATAATCTATTACTGCCATCATAAATATAATCGTTTATCTGGTCGTCAACTTCTAAGTTATTCCTATACACTTTTCGGGAAGTGTGGGTCAGCAAACCGTCGGTGTAAGTATATTCCGGGTAGTATCTTAAAACGCTACCATCGCCAAATCTTTGAGTGCTGCTGGATAGCGTACCGTTATCATTATAGATGTATTCATAAGTGACATCACCAATTTTTTCGGTCTTTTTCCGCTTTTTCGCGTCGTAAGTAATGTCTGTAACTGTAGTCACAAAAGTTGCACTTGGCAGTTTACTTATAACAACCGAGTGAATTAGATATTTTGTTACAACCGGAGTGGGATTATTATCGCCACTGCTGCCGCTTTTTTACAGGCTGTGATAACCACTGCAAAAGCCAGTAATATCCAGAGTTGGTTTTTAGTTTTCATAGGGACGAAGTTTTATAATTGGTAGGGACAAGTTAGCAACAATTTCTAAAAAACCAATTAACTATCAGCATTTTATTAAATCGTGTACCAAATCCGTCATCACCTTCCCAGCAACGTAAAACTTTTACTACACATTAGGCTATTAGCTAAAAATTTATAAATTTGATATGACCATTTAAACATAAATAACGATATAATTTCATGGAGAATAATCAATTTTCAAGGCGCCGATTTATTGGCACCGGCGCGCTTGCCGCAACAGGGGCATTGCTGCTTTCAAAATCATCATTTGCACAGGCTGTTTTAAGCGTTGCCGATAAACCAAATTCGGTAGTTAAAGGCGTGCAGATAGGTGTAATTACTTATTCGTTCCGCGCTTTGCCGGGTACAATACCCGACCTGATACAATACTGTGTAGACTGCAATATTAACGCTATTGAGTTGATGGGCGATGCGCCCGAAGCGTATGCCGGCCTACCAAAACGCGAGCCTGGGCAAAGCAATGCCGACCGCAACAAAGCCGTTGCCGACTGGCGCGCATCAGTATCTATGGATAAGTTTAAAGAGATCCGTAAAATGTTTAAAGATGCCGGGATAAGCATCTACGCACGGAAACCAAGCGCCCTTGACCCACGCAATACGGACGCCGAAATTGTTTATGCCTTTAATGCAGGTAAAGCATTAGGTGCAAGCCATGTTACTGTCGAGCTGCCTAACGAGGCGCACACCAAACGCTTAGGCGATTTAGCTACCGCGAATAAATTTAAAGTGGCTTACCACGCGCACTCGCAGGCTACCCCTACTTTATGGGACGCTGCTCTGGCGCAGTCTGAGTACAATTGTATTAATTTAGATTTGGGCCATTATACTGCAGGAACCAGCAGCTCACCTATCCCATTCATTGAAAAAATCATGAGCGTATAGTAAGCATGCACTTAAAGGACCGCAAATATCACGACGGGCCAAATACCCCCTCGGGCGAAGGCGATACGCCTATAAAGGATGCTTTAAAGCTGATAAGAGATAAAAATACAAGTTCCCGGTTACTATCGAGTATGAATATAACACGCCGGCAGGGTCAACTGTTATTGCCGAGGTTAAAAAATGCCGCGAGTATGCCGCGGAAGCTTTAAACTCATAAGTCATAACTAATCAACAACAAAAACCCGGTCAATTATGGCCGGGTTTTTTGTTTAATTAATTTCAAGCTTATTTTGTTTTGGATGACACTACCCGCGTGCAATGGTGTTTCAAACTTCAGGGCGTGGGTATGAAAGAAACCTTCGGCACCCAGGTTGCTGTAACCGGCCAACAGTACGCGGATATTTTTATTTGTATCGCGCCAGCAGCGGCTATGCTGAGAACCATCTGAGGTTAAGGTGAGTTTAGTTGAATTATTAAAAAGGGTAAGCTCCTTTATATTCATTTTTGTCGACCGGAAATCATTGGTACCTAAACTGTTCTGATCCTCTGCCCATACTACCGCAGGTTTATTGATAGGTCCGGCAGGTCCTGAAAAATGCTGTGTATTAGCAACTTTAGCCGTACCGCTTAAACGGCCGATATGATCTGCCGGGTAATAGTTCCACAAGCCATTCCTAACCCAACTCATGTTTGAAAGATCAGAGGCCAGTTTTAAAACCAGTCCCCATTGCCGCGGGTTAATGTCCTTAGTTAGCGTATAACTGTATGCTACTTCAACTTTTCCGTTGCTGGTTAACCGGTAAGTTGTTGTGCCTGCTGCCTCATCATAACTATCCCAAACCTGTATGGTAAAAACCTGTGGCTGTGTTTGGTATTCAATCTTTTTAATTACATGGTTGGCTGCAGTGCTGTTATAAGGTAAAAACTCCTTTCGTTTACCAGTCATCTGTACACCGTCGCCTGTAGCATTAAGCGGCAGTATCATTAACTCTGCGAAGCCATCAATTATCTTTTCCCTGTTAATATAAATCTCCAAACCACCGGCGGTGGTATTTAACACAACCTGCTTATTGCCTGCTGCAGCCCTTACCAGATTGCTTTTTATGGTATAGCTCCAGTTGGTTTTAGCGGCTACCGGTTTAATATTTTTCTTACCAAATTCGGGCACGATATTCTCAAAAACATATTGGTCTATCAGGATCTGCCGGGCATCCATTACTTGGAGTTTTAGATTTTGATTTGCGTTCGGTTTGGCGGAAAAAATCTTTATAGTGTCCGTTTTCCCGGGGGCGATGTTTGGCTTTAAAACTCCGCTTTGTGTACCCGGGGTCCACTTAAATTCGCATTCATTTAAGTTTGAAAAGCTATGGCGGTTCTCCACCACATACCTTATAAAGCCATTCTCCCAGTTCCCGCAGGGTTTAACCCTAACCGGCGAATAGGCTTTCTTCATATGCCAGTATTCGGGTTTTAAACGCCGCCAGCCATCAATAACACCCCACGATCCAAAGCCCACCACCGTACTATCCGGCAATATAAATGTATCGTCAATACCGGCCCACAATGCCCCGCCTAAAACCCCGCGCGCAGCGTACATACGTTCCCACATATCGGCCATGCCAATACCCCGGCATCGCGCAAGCCGGGGTCGGTTACTAATTCGTAGCGGTTATAGGCGTTAAGGTGGCAATATTCATCAAATATAATTGGGCGGGCGGCATTTTTATATTTCTCGGGCCCTTCAGGCCCGGGGTAATGGTGATTACCAATTTCTAATTCACCGTTATCGCCCATGGGTTCGTACTGGCTAAAATTGCGCGGACGCGATGGGTCGGCCAGCTTAACCAAGTCAGCTGTGTGTTTAAAATACTCTGCAAACTTCTTGCTTTCATTACCCATCGACCAAATTAAAACCGACGCGTGCGATTTAAAAAATTCAACCATATCCAGCGTTTGGTTCACCAATACCTGCTGATAATATTCGGGCGGTACTAATCCTCTTTCTGCCCAGCAAAACGGCGCCTCCACTTCCGGGAACATGCCCAGCTGTCGCATGCCTGTACCAATTCTTCGGTTGGCGGATAATGCGAAGTACGCAGGTAATTTACATTCCCGCGGGCAAAAATCTTAATGTCCTCAACACATTGTTCGGCTGTTACCGAGCGCCCCTGTAAAGGCATAATATCATGATGGCAAACGCCGCGCAATTTAACTGGGTTATTGTTTACAAATACCGGGTTACCCCGTACCTCAATTTGCCTGAAACCAATTTTGCGTTCGGTAACCTCTTCCACCTTGCCGTTAACAGATAGCGTTGTCCGGTAGGTATAAAGGATGGGATGTTCGCTATCCCATTTGAGCGGGTGGGGGATCTCGAACTGGTAGGATGAGGATATAGAAGATGCTTTCTCCACTTTACTCAATGATACCTCCTGGAAAATACGGTGTGATTTTTAATATCTATCAGTTCAAAAAGTACCGAAGCCTCAGCAACTGCCTTGCTTTCGTTTTTAAAGTAATATTCGTGTTTAGCGTAGCGTTATCATAGTTCCGGTCAAATTTAGTATCTGCACGGAACCCGCTTATATTAACCGGCGATAATGCTACCAGCTGTATCTTGCGGGTAATACCGCCCAAAGCATGTACCGCGTAGCTGCTTGCAGCCGAAACGCTATCTGCAAAGCCCTCATTTTTTACCTTAATAGCCAGCGAGAGTTTGCCGTTTTTATTTAACAGATCAGTAACATCTATTTCAAAAGGCGTAAATCCGCCTATGTGCGTTGTTGCCAGCTTGCCGTTAACGTATACCTGTGCCTCGCTGTAGACGCCGTCGCAGCGCAGCTTAATCCGCTTGCCGGCCCATTCACCGGGAATTACCCATTCTGACGCATAACCGGCCCGGTATGTTTGGCTACTTTAAAACCCTGCATTACCCATTCGCCCGGCACCTTTATCGGTTTCGGGACGGCCCCTTTGGTGAGGTTGTTTTTTCGAATCCGGGTTCGGGAACCGGATTAAAAAGCCAGTTACCCGCAAGGCTTTTTGTCCATACCACAGTACGCGCTTTAGGCAGCGGACTGATAGCCCGGTTTGTTAAAGTATCTGCACCATATATTAATTGGGCCGGGCATAATAAAACAGCCGAAAAGATAAATTTTAAAGGCATAGTGTCATCTCGCATACCTAATGCAGCGTTTATAAAGTTAACGCACCAGCCAGTAAGCAACTACAACTATTTTATGTTTTTTGACACTATATTATTGCTTGCGCGCCCCAACGGATACCAGGCAATAAAAAACCCGGTCTTAAGGGGACCGGGTTTTTATTTAAGATATTACTGATTAACTTTTTGGCGGCGCTGCAGCCGGAGCATTTCCCGGCAGCAATATCGCGTCAATGCCGTTCACAATGCCGTTGTTACCCAACAGATCGTACAATACTACCTCAGCGGTAACGCCATCTGCAGTGGTAAGCTGTAGTTTTTTTGTGGGGCTTATGGATAGTTGCAGCGGCTGGCCGTTTAAGGTAGTTAATGTAGCTTTACCCTTACCTGCTGTAAGCGCTTTAATAATATCGGCTTTGCCATATCTGCCAGTTACCATATGCGATTTTAGCAGCGTGGCAAATCTGCCGTTATCCTTCATCAAACTATCTAATTTTCCAGGCGATAGCTTGCTGAATGCGGCATTGTTTGGCGCAAATATGGTATAGGGTCCGCCTGTCCTTAGGCTGGCCTCTAAATTGGCATTTTTACTGCCGATGCAGCAGTGGTATAATCAGCATTACTGTTTAAGGCGTTTATAACGTTGCCCTTCATGGTATCGGCAACGGCTACAACTTTGGTTACGGTGTCTGTTTGTGCAAAAGTGCGGTTTGCGGTTAAACCTGCCATTGAAATGGCAGCTATTACAATTAACTTTCTCATTGTGTTATATTAAATTAGTACTCGGTTAATTAGTAATAGTCTGTATCGTATAGTAGCTATGTTAGGTGAAAATATCGTTAGTATATGTATATATTAACTACAGATTGAACGATATATTGTTTTTTGGATGATGCTAAAGTGGGCAAAAACAAATTAAAAACCCATCAAAACCCCTTCCTTAAATACCGGGTTATTCACTCCCGCATTTGGTAATCGCGTACCGGCATTGCTCATGTGCCTCAATCCGAAATTCATATCAGCATACAGCGTTTTGTATACCTTTAAGTTAAGCCCGGCCACCAGGTTATTGGCAAACAAAAAGCCACTCATTTGCCTATGCGGCACACCCGAGGCGTAATGCGGACCGGTACTTAACGCCACATAATAACTTAACGGACCACCGCCCCAATTCCTTCGGTAGAGTAAGCCTAAGTTTAAGCCGCATTCGTACGAGTCGAGATAATCGGCTGCTACTGATTCCGGATATAAGCCATACCGCGACACATTATATTGTGGTTGCACCAATAGGTCGAACTGGTACTTTGGATGTTTTTTAAGGGTGTGGTAAAATTGGATCTCATAGAAATTTACGTGGTAATAATAATTGGATGCTACGGTAAACCCTTTTCTGCCAATGCCAACAAGCTGGCCGATGTATTGTACCCCGGTACCGGTAGCAAATCCAAGGCGGTTTTTGTAGTAATGAGCCAGGCTATCCTGTGCAAATACCGTTGATACAGCTAAGAAAGTATTAAGGGAAAGGAATATGATCAATACTTTTTTGCTCACGCGATCAGGATTTGATGCAGATACGGTAATTAGCCGCTTTAAGTTGCTTCTATTCGTCCCCGGAAAAGAATGTATATAACAACAAACCCTCTATCCGCATACGCGAAAAGAGGGTTATTAAATAAATTTTATGCGGGTGATAACTATTCTAACAATCCGGCGGGTATTTTTCCATCCACTTTTGGAAACGGAATACCAAGCAGTTTTACCATTATCGGCGTCATATCGCGCAGGTTCATTTCTTCTATTACAGCGCCTTTGCGGATACCCGGGCCATGAGCTACCAGGCCGGTGCGGATATTTTTGTATCCGGGAAATACCCGTGTGTACCGCCCCTGCCATTTCTCATCGCATTACCTGTAGCTCCATTACCAAACGCGGCATCATGCTCGCCGGTAAGGGCAAAAGCAACATTAGGATTGAACCCGCCTTTGGTTATTTGTTCTTTGCTGATAAAGCGATAATATTGCTTAACGCTATCAGGCTGTGCTTCTAATAATGATTTAACTTTATCAGCGGTCGCCTTATCATTTGGATCTTTAAGGTACAGGTAAGTAGATCCGCCTGAAGAATTAAATTGTGCTTTCCAGTCGCCGGTTTTTACATCGTTCATCAACCCGGCCTCTTTTAGCCAAACATTTGGCGAAATCGTCTTTTTACATCATAAAACCCGTGGTCGCCACCAATCAGGAACACTGTGCTATCCCATATTCCTGCTTCTTTCAATGCATCCATAATAATTCCTACAGCCTCATCCGCATCAGCCACAGCGCGGTGTACTGTTGGGCCGTTACGTCCTTCAGCATGTTCGTAATGATCTACATCAAATACATGAATGGTCATCAAACCCGGCTTACTTTTTTGATCACATAAGCGGCTATTTTAGCTACATTTTGATTTTTACCGGCATCTATTTTGTCAACACCGCCAAATACATCTTTTTTCACCTCGGCATAAAAACCCTTTGGTAAAGAATATTCTTCGCGAACGCCATCGCCCGGAGCTGCCTATATCGGGGATATTATAATCTACCGGCGCATTGGCAGATACCGGCCAATAAAGTGATGCCACGATCATGCCTTTGTCTTTAGCCGCTTTCCAGATAGTAGGCGCATGGATAGAGCTATCCTGCCAGTAAGGCGCTTGCGGCGCTCCATCGGGGGTAAATATATTGTTATAAAATACACCGTGCTTTACAGGCTGCACACCTGTAACAATAGTGGTATGCGACGGATAGGTCATGGAAGGGAATACACTGTTTACACCTTTGGCATAAGCTCCGTCTTTCATCAGCGCGCGGATGTTAGGCGTTTGCCATCCGTCCTCCAAATAAAAATCAGGGCGAAAACCGTCAATGGTTAAAAAGATAACATGTTTGGCAGTTTGTGCCAGTAGCTGCCCTGTAGTAATAAATAAGGCAAGGAGTGCGATAGATAATTGTTTTTTCATAATTTCCATCCGGGTATGGCCGGAGTTTAAGGTTAATAAATAAACATAGAACGGAGCAAAGGTGATTGTAAAGTTGTTAACTTTTTGTGATATTATGATTATGTAATTTGCTTTATCGACTGTTAAAAATACAGATAAATCATTGCCATTGACTAAAGTCAACGGCAATGATTTATCTAATCAAATCTTAAACAGTTTCTTAACTACAAGGCGGACAGAAGATAAGCAAAGCCAAAAAAAAAAAAACGGACAACTATAAAGTTACCCGCCTTGTATATTTTTAACCATCAAGCGTTTCAAAGCCCCTCTCCTTTGGAGAGGGGTTGGGGTGAGGTCTACCTGCTCGCGCCTTTCAGCACATATTCCTGCGGGGGAGTGGCACCCATCAGGTTTTTAACAAAGTAATCCCAGCGGCGGCGCATCATGTAAGGCGAATAAGCGCCATAACCATGCGCACTGTTAGGGAACACTACCAGGTCGAAATCCTTGTTCGCCTTCTCTAAAGCCTCCACAACCAGTAAGGTATTTGATGGCGGAACGTTGTTATCCATAAGGCCGTGTACCAGCATCAACTTTCCTTTCAGGTTCTTTGCCAGGCTTTGGTTAGCCCGGGCAGCGTAATCAGCATTAGCGACTAAGCCGTTATAACGTTCGCCCCAGTTATCTTCGTAGTTCAGGTTCTCGTGGTTACCCGATTCGGCTATACCAACCTTAAAGAAATCCGGATAGCGGAACATCGCACCGGCAGTAGCAAAACCACCACCCGAGTGTCCCCAGATCCCAACCTTATCCAGGTCCATATAAGCATATTTGGCAGCCAGTTGTTTGATACCACCAACCTGGTCGGCCAGTGTATTATCGGCCATGTTGCCATAGCTCATATCATGAAAGCTCTTTGAACGTAACGGGTTGCTGGTACCTTCAATCTCAACCACAATAAAGCCCAACTCGGCCAGGGCACCGTTGTCGCCCCTTGTGGTGCTGAACGCCCAGCTACCCACGCTGCCGCCCTGCGGACCGGGGTAGATGTAATCAATAACAGGATACTTTTTATTGGGGTCGAGGTTTTTAGGCACCCACATTAAACCATAAACATCAGTAGTGCCATCATGCGCTTTAACCGAGAACGGGATGATAGGCTTCCAGCCGGTAGCGGTTAGTTTTGAAATATCGGTGCGCTCAAACTCGGCAATTTGCTTGCCCTTCATATCCCGCAGCACAGTAACCGGCGGCACGTCCGGTTTTGAATAAGTGTCGATGATAAAGTTACCCATTGGCGAGAAGCTGGCAGTATGGGTACCGGGGCCGGGTGTTAAAATAGTAAAACCTTTACCGTCCATACCTATCTTACAAAACTTGCTGAAGTAAGGATTTTCAGGATCAAGATTATTAGCGGTGAAGTAGATCACGCGGTTTTTTTCGTCAACCTTTAAAACGTTGGTCAAAACCCAATTGCCTTTATCAACCTGGTGCTTTAGCTTGCCGGTGGTGGCATCATATAAATAAAGGTGGCCCCAGTTATCGCGCTCAGAGAACCAAAGTATCTCGTTGGACTTGCTAAGATAGCGCCAGTTAACGGCATCCCACCCCGACTCAAATTGCGTCTTAACGGTTTCGGTGAACAGCTCCGTTACCGCACCGGTAGCGGCATCGGCCACGCGTACTTTTGCTTCTTTATGGTCGCGGTTGGTTGAGGCGAAAACCAGCTTGGTAGCATCATCGCTCCAGTAAACATCGGCCCAGCCTGCGCCGCCTTTAATATCATCGCTCAGGGTTGATCTGTGTGGGTCAGGAGCTACATTCAGTTTAATAACTTTTGGCTCATCCACATTAATAATTACGCGGCTAAGCATTGGGATCTCCACATCGCCGGGTAACGGATATTTCCAGGCGACAAGCTTAGGCGCACCTACTTTGGTGGGCACCAGGTACATATCATTTACCTTACGCTCGTCCTGCTGGAAGGTGGCTATCTTCTTAGAATCTGGTGACCAGATTAATATCGGCCTGGTACCTTGCGCCCAGCCGGCATTATCGGTAGCGTAGCCATCGTCCTTAACGCCATCGGTTGTTAGCTGTGTTTCTTTATTAGTTTTAACATCGCGTACCCAAAGGTTAAAGTCCTTTATAAAAGCAGCTTTTTGTTTGTTTGGCGATAACACCTCGTTAGGGTTGCCGGCAGCAAAACCACCACCACGGCGACCGCGGGCACCGGTTAACGAAACAGCTTTAACAGTTGTAGTATCAGGAGTTATCGCATTGTTTTCAAATTTATATTGCTTGCCATCAGCTGTGAAAATTACGCCCTTACCATTTGCCGAAAAGTTGATGGTTTGGAAAGGCAGGTCGGCTGCTTTATATGCTTTACCTGTAGTTGCCGACAATGCTGTGGCCAGTTTAGCATGATCAAAAGCTACAACTTTAGTTCCCTTAGCAGGATTAACTAAGATAAATTGATTGCCTTCGGCAGCCGAAGTGCGATAATAATATCGATCATCAGGCAGCCAGGTTGGGCGGATACCGGTGCGCTCGGTTAGCGGCTCAAGGTTATAGGCCATGGCGGTTTCGGCACGCTCATAATCTTTAGCTGTAAAAACTTTACCTTGTTGGGCATGGGTGGTTAATGCTAACGCCAAAGGGATAGCAGTAAGTAAAAACTTATTCATAGCGGGTTTTAAAGCAGTTAATTTAAGACAACCAATATACGGCAATAAATATTGCTGTCAAGTGGTGCATGACGAGTTAGCTGCAAATTACAATATTGTTACTTAACACGGTTAAAACCAAAAGGCGGATAGCTTTGAATTATCCGCCTTTCAACAAGATTGTTGACTGATTATTTTGTACTGATAGTTCCGCCGGCACGGGTTACTACGCTTGCTGTTGTAAACGTAGTGGCCGATTTTGTGCCTTTAGTATAAGTACCTGTAAGATAAAAACCATTAAGCCAGGTACCTGCAGCCACGCTGCCGCCGGTGTAAATACTGTAGGTAGTGTTGGCTTTCAACTTAGGGCCGGCATACAACATAGTTGCAAACTTAACCGGCGATTGGAATGTAAGCGCCTCGGTACCATCGGCAGCTTCAATATGTATAAATTGGTTTGCCTCGGCACCGCCTGTTACAACGGTACGCACCGTTGATGTAGTGCTTGGCGGACTGGTTGTACCACCTACGCCTATTACAGTTCCGCCGGTAATTTTAAGTGTACGCAAATCGCAATCAAGGCCGGCCTCAGGGGCTACGGTACCTATAGCTACTACCCTCCCGCCTGTAATAGTCAGGTCACCATTCGAGTCTATACCGTCATTGGCCTTGCTATAAGCATAAATATCGCCGCCGTTAATGAATATATTCTTCTCGGCATTTAAACAATCATTTATGGCGGTTATAGAGATAGCGCCTTTGTTAATAGTTAGCACGTTATTACATGATATGCCCTCGCCCGCTCCGGTAGTTATGTTGATTGTACCATTATTAATATTGATGTACGGTACAATGGTAGCATCAGTACCGCTGTAAGATGCCGATATGCCCTTACTAAACGCGTTGATGGTTAATGTTCCCCGTTGATGATGACATTTCCTTTTTCGGCTTCAATACCATCGCTGCTTGCCGTTAAGTTAAGCGTGCCGCCGTCTATAATAACTGCATTATTTGCATGCATGCCATCACTTATAGCGCCGGTTACGTTAATAGTACCGGTGCGTACGCGGATGTAATCATCACAAACAATTGCGTGTTTATAAAGGCTTTTTACATTCAATGTACCCGTGCCGCTAAATACTACTTGTCCTTCGGCAAAGAAGGTACCTTTCATATCCTCACTTCCAAATGGTGTATAAGTAGCGCCATCAGCAAGCGTGTTTGTAGTGCCATCGGCAATAACAACAAATGCTCTTTTTGATGATTGGATATTTATTGCCGGTCCATCTAAATTGGTGATGCTGGCGTTGTTTAAAGTAAGCTCAAATTTCTTATCGCTGTAGATCTTAACCGAACCGTTGGTTGTTGTACCTGTTACCACAAACGCTACGCCGGTAGCGGTCGACTTTATTAACACATCGCCATTACTTTGTGTAATGGTAACGCCTGTGGTTGTTGCCGGGCTTATAGTTGCCGTAGCGCCCATTGTTATAGTGATGGTACTGGTAAAGCTTGAGCCTTCTACCAGGTCATCCGCATTAGCGCCATCAGTTGTTGATCCTTCGGGGGTGCCGGTGGTTTCGGTAGCAGTTTCAATTTTTGTAGTGCTAACTACCGGCGGGGTAACAGGATTGTCGCCCGATGAGCTTTTAGAGCATGATACAATAGTAATGCAAGCTGAAAATAAAAGTATCAGTAATGAATAGCGGATAAGGCCGGATAAAATTTTCATGTCAATTTAGATTTATAAAGAAGCAGACGCTAAAAGTAAAAGCAATTAATATAACACGCATATTAAGTTTATGTTAAATTAACTATTGGTTGTTGTTTACCTACCGAAAAGTATGTATGTATCACATTTATTACTATTTACTTTCCAGCAAGGCGCTCAATTCGGCAGCAACTTTTTGGGCCAGGGCCGAAAAGCCATTTTGCAAGGGGTGCGTTCCATCACCACCCCGGTAATATTCAGGGTGATCAATAACGGTTGCAAAAAGATCGTCTACCTTAATATCTTTTTGGGTCGTTACATAGTCCAAAGCAATCTTATTTCGTTCCCTGATCCGATCTGTACGCGGGTCTAATATTTTGGCATCAGCATACGTACGGATTGGTGTGCTTGATGCCCACATCAGCCTGGCCTTTGGCGCGCCCTTGCGGATAGCTTTTACAAAAGCCGGGAAAGCCTTTTTGTATTCATCCTCAGTATAACCCCAGCCATGCAGGCCATTGTTAAAATGCACAATGTCAAATTTGTAATAGCTCATTATCAGCGCTATTTCTTTAGCCAACGCGGGGTCGCAAAGGCTTTTTGAGGTTGATAAACGGGCAACATAGGCTTTACCATCCATCAGCTTAACCACTTCGGGATAATAGCCGCGGGTAATGGAATTTCCAATTAAAAGTATCCGGGGTAACGCACCGTTATTGGTGTTGGGCATATACACATCCACCCATTCAATATCTTCCCTTATGATCTTATCCTGCGCCATTAAAGGCATCGCGGCAGCAAATAATAGTAAGACAGTTAGTATTACTGATAGTTTTTTCAGCTTCATATTCAGGTAGTTGTATTTTCGTTATTTTCATCATGGCGCTCAACAATAATGGTACACTCGCCAATAAGCGCGGCTATGGCGCCTACTGCGGCAAACATCGGCATTAAAAGCACACCAACCACACCCAGTGTAAGCGGGAAACCAGCAATTTCCTTACCTTCTTTATCAGCAATAGTGATACGTGTTACGTTGCCTTCGGCAATTAATTCTTTTACCTTCTTTAACAGGCCTTCGCCGTTGATGGAGAAAAATTCTTTGTTAGCCATAAAATATGTTTGGGGTAAATGGTTTAGCCTCACCTAAATCCTCTCCAAAGGAGAGGACTTCAATGCAAAACTATAAATAATATTTAAAAGCCCCTCTCCTTTGGAGAGGGGTTGGGGTGAGGCTTTACAATAAATTAAGCGCCATAAAACTATTACCGCCACTATTGGTTTATACACTTATGGAAACCAACAGATTATCACCAACCCTTGCACAAGCCTTAAATGCGCAAATGACCAACGAAGCACATAATGCGCAGATTTACCTGTCATACGCCTCATGGGCGGCGGATAAAGGCTATGACGGAATTTCTAACTTCCTGTTCAGGCATGCTAACGAGGAACGTAACCATATGATGAAATTCCCGGAATATATTTTAAAGCGTGGCGGCAAGGTGGTAGTTACCGCAATACCAGCGCCGGGACCTGACCCGCTTAACGTGAACGATTGCTTTGAAAAGGTATTTCAATCGGAGGTTGAAAATACAACCGGGATATACGACATTGTTAACATGAGCATGGCCGAGAAAGACTGGGCCACACGGAACTTTATGCAATGGTTTGTTAAAGAACAAACTGAGGAAGAAACCACGGCGATGGATCTGTTAAGCAAAATAAAAGTTGCCGGAGGTGTTAATGCTAACGACAGCGCCTTATATGCTTTGGATA
The DNA here is from genome assembly GCF_013087555.1 of Mucilaginibacter humi. Taxonomy (NCBI): domain Bacteria; kingdom Pseudomonadati; phylum Bacteroidota; class Sphingobacteriia; order Sphingobacteriales; family Sphingobacteriaceae; genus Mucilaginibacter; species Mucilaginibacter humi. The sequence continues at coordinate 1,397 of NZ_JABFCR010000072.1, read as the reverse complement.
TTGACTTGGGTAAAACACCTGATGACGCCACGCTTGCACAGGATGTAACGGTTGATAACCCGTAATAGACTTAAAATATTTCACAATAAAGCTACGTTAAACGTATAATCAATTGCAATCATGGAGAAGTTTGAAATATCAGTAACAGTTGATAATACTAACGAGCATTTTGAGGTGCGTGATTATATGCACCACGAGTGTGAACAATGCAAGTACGAGATATTTAAAGACGGGCAGTTTGTGGGTAGTTTTGAACCCGATAATCATAAGATATTGCATATCTGCAAAAACCCGGGTGTTTTACCCGAAAATACTTTGCACCTGATAGCCGATCAGTTGGAGGGTTTTCATATTTAAGTTATTCTGCAGGTAGGCATTTGATTATCAATATTTTGTTTGGATTTTAAAGAGATTATTTCTAATATTAATCATCCTTAACACTAAACAATTATCATCATGCCCAACCATCTTTCACTCCTCGGAATTATCCATACCGCTATTAGTATCCTGGCTTTATTTACAGGGTTTTATTGTTTGCTGCGCGACGGCAAAATAGCACCGTTAACCGATAACGGGAAATTATACATTTTGCTAACCATCATTACGTGTTTAACCTCCTTCCCTATTATGAAAACCGGTCATTTTACGGGCGCGCATGGGCTTGGCGTTATGGTTTTAGCTTTATTACCTGTTGGTATTTATATAAAAGCTGTAAAACCGTTAACCAAAACGGCTGATTATGTACAGGTTTTCGTAATGTCGGCAACTTTGTTCCTGTCATGTATCCCGGCAATTGTCGAAACCCTCACGAGGGTGCCTATCTCACGTCCTATAGCCACCGGGCCAAATGACCCGATAATTCAAACCTGCTTAGGTATTTTAACATTAACATTTCTTGTCGGTGTAGCTTACCAGCTATATAAATTAAAGAAGAGCAAAAAATCGGGCCCAACACCGGATATCCATATTAATTTGAGCTAACGCAAATAAAGTCCTTATCGGCCCTAAACAATGTCTCAAATACACCCTTTGTAGTGCATCTAAGTGCGGTACATTTGCTTGTACATTAAATCTAAAATAGTATGAGCAAGATAACCCCATTTTTATGGTTCGACAATAATCTTGGCGAAGCCATAACCTATTACACCCGAATTTTTAAAGATTCGAAAGTTATCAGTAAATCAACATTGACGGACATCACCGAGGGCCCGGTAGAGACCGTACAAACTGCCGAGTTTGAACTGGCGGGTCAAAGATTTATGGCATTGGCAGGCGGCCCGATGTTTAAGTTTACCGAAGCTATATCCTTGTATGTGAGTTGCAACGACCAGGCTGAGATAGACTATTACTGGAACGCCCTGACAGCCGATGGCGGCCGGGAAAGCCGCTGCGGCTGG
>NZ_JABFCR010000071.1:0-17006 GCF_013087555.1 Mucilaginibacter humi | reverse complement strand
CAATCGCCGAAGAACGATCACTAGGTAACCGGTTATAAACGTTATGCACATCTGAAATGGGTTACCATCAGCGATAAACATGCTGGACGCGCTGATCAAGTTCAAATTGCCATTAAGCCTGGCCAATGATGTGTGAGAGCAATCGCCGAAGAACAAACCCGGTGCACCAATCGCCTAGAAGCTGATCCGGCTATCCGGCTGAAGATACCCGGTGTACCAGCCCATTGTCCAGCAGAATATGCCGATGGATAGCGCAAACTTGAGGGGCTTATACCGGCATTTACACCATTGATTTGCAAGTGGCTGAATTTTGCTATGAGAAAAATGAAAACAGCGCTTAACAGGCATAGCATTCCAAAATAAAACAGCGGTTCGTTTCGTGATTTTAAGGTAGCTAAAAAATCGATCATCGGTAATTGGAATAAGTTAATCAATTAAAAGAAGCCCGGAACTCCAAAGGCGAAAGGTTGGTCTTGCTTTTAAATAATTTGCTGAATGATGGCGGATGTTCAAAACCTAACTCATAGGCAATTTCGCTGATCGACAAACCTGTAACGGATAATTTTTCTTTTGCTTTTTCGATAAGTCTATCGTGAATGTGCTGTTGCGTGCTCTGGCCTGTCAAAGCCTTTAGTAAAGCGCTTAAATAGGTTGGTGAAATATTTAAAGATTCGGCAATAAATTGTACTGTTGGCAATCCTTTTTTGACCAGGTTATCACCGTTAAAATAGCCGTCGAGCATTTCTTCAACGCGGCTAAGGATCTGATTGCTGCTTATTTTCCGGGTTATAAACTGGCGATTATAAAACCGGTCACAGTACTGAAGTAATAGTTCGATCTGCGCGACGATCAAACCCTGGCTGAATTTATCGATATTGGCATGATATTCCTGTTTGATCAGTTGAGCAATGCCCGCAATTGTTGCTTCCTCTTTCTCAGAAAGAAACAAGGCTTCATTTGTTGCATAGCTGAAGAAATCATAGTGTTTGATCGTTTTTGCCAGGGGCGTCCCCCAGAGAAAATCGGGATGGACCAGCAGCATCCAGCCGGAGCTTTTGAAGTCCTGATCAGCATCAAATGAAAAGACCTGTTTAGGGGCAATAAAAAACATGACGCCATCATCAAAATCATAAGATTGCTGACCATAGGTATAATTTATTGTGCCATCTAAATTCCTTTTCAACGAAATGATATAAAAATCAAAAATGACGCTGACCCGGCTATTGCCTGCCGGTGGTTTGAACTCATCCGGGCTGATGACGCTGACCGGGGGTGTTCAGGTTTGGCTATCCCCAAAACCTGATGGTATTGGCTGATGGTTTTAATTTTATAGGGTTCCATGTTTTTTACTAAATTAACCTATTTTGACCGGTAAACGGCTGCAAATTCCTGCGCAAAATCTTTCATTTTTACTTTGCCCAGCTTAGGTTTGTTTTTGTAATAATCTTCAAATAATATCCCGCCGTTACGCATACTGGCGTTCATCTCCACAATATCATTGGCCAGGCTTAATGGCAATTTGAACTTGATCAGCGCGTCCAGCATTTGTTTATCGCTGATGGTAACCCATTTCAGATAGGATTTACCTATTTCAGATCCTAAAGTCCCGGCAATTTGATTACAGGTCAGTTCTTCGCTGGCTACATAACGGATTTTATGGCCGGTTTGGGGTGTGATCAGTTCTTCGGCGATTGCAGCTGCTATATCCACCGGGGAAACCCGGGGCATTTTATCTTCGGCGCCATAATTAGACACAATAAGACCATTTTTCCCTTGCAGTAAACCTTTTAACCCATAATACCTTATGGTCATAAACGTGCCGATAAATCCTTTCAAAAAACCTTCGCCTTTGACAATATCCATAAACTGGTACAGGTTATAATAAAAGCCAACAGGCCGCATAAAAGTAATGGTTACATCGGCAGACAGTTGATTTAAAACCTGTTCTGCAACATAATGAAAAGCCAGCAGCCCGTTTCCCTTATCCGTATGTGCTCCGATACTGCTGAGGTGAACCACCTTTTTTACGCCAGACTGCTGAATGGCTTTGACATAATTGGACGTGAGCCTGCGGGCTTCTTCTCTGGCATCAAGACTGGGGTTTTCTTCAAATTTAAACGGCGGCAGCATCGTGTAAACGGCGTCAGCCCCGATGAATGTTTTTGTTAAAAAAGCTACGTCCTCTATCGAACCGATTGCCGCTTTTGCACCTAAAGCTTCAATATCCTTCTTCTTAGCGGGATTACTGCTGACAATTGTTACCGAATGAGCATTTTGTACTAATTCCTTTGCAAGGGGCTTACTGATGTGTCCTAAAGAACCTGTTATGACAATTTTCATTTGTTTTTATTTTTAACAAATGTCCGGGTAAACAACTACATGCATATAGCCAAAGCTGTGATTGTCTTAGCCATTTATGAGAAATCAATATTTAAGCGTGAGCATTTATTGTTCAAAGGCCCAATGCCTTTTTAATCACCGAAAACGTAATCTGGTATTTATCCGGGAGGTTATACATTTCTTTAAATACCTAACGTTCACAAACTTTGTTACCTTTGCATTTAATGAAATACGTCGCATTCTTATTCAGTATCTATTTTACCCTGCTGGCTATATTACCCTGCCAGGACCGGGAAGATATGATTGCCAGCGTGATGCACGTTACTATTCAAAAAAGTCATTCCCCGAATGATGAAAGGGGTCAGGAAACCTGCCCGCCTTTTTGTAGCTGTTCATGCTGCTCTACCGCAAGGCATTTGACCGCAACAATTGCCTTAACTGTTTTTACGAAATCAATCGCCCGCGAATACCCTGAACACAGCATTCCCGCTGTTCAGGAACAGCCGATCAAGATCTGGCAGCCCCCGCAAATAGGTTAATACGAAATTTCTTAATGTTTTCGCCTGCAATAAACTTTGCATGGCTTTTCCTTATTCGTATTCATTTATTACAAATTTATGTTTGACCAAATTATCGCGTTCTCTATCAGGAACAAGGTAACTATCGGGATCATGACACTGGTTTTAATACTGGTGGGTGTTTATTCAGCCTATAACCTGCCGGTTGATGCACAGCCCGATATTACCAATAACCAGGTACAGATCATTACACAAGCCCCGAGCCTCGGTGCTCAGGAAGTGGAGCAGTTCATTACTTCGCCCATAGAATTATCCATGGCCAATATTGCCGGGATCATTGAAAAGCGTTCCATATCCCGTTCGGGTATATCGGTTATTACCATCGTATTTAAAGATAACGTGGATATTTATTGGGCCCGGCAACAGGTTAATGCCCAGTTAAAAGACGCCGAAGCCAGTATTCCCACCGGGTTGGGAGAGCCAACGCTGGCACCGATCACTACCGGGCTTGGTGAAATATACCAGTATGTGATCCACACCAAAAAGGGTTATGAAAACAAATATACCCCGACCGACCTGCGTACCATCCAGGATTGGATCGTAAGAACCCAACTGGCCGGAACGGTTGGCTTAGCCGAAGTAAGCGGCTGGGGCGGTTACGTCAAGCAGTACGAGGTTGCATTGGATAACGACAAACTGAACTCTTTGGGTATCACCATACCGCAGGTCTACGAAGCCTTGCAAAAAAACAATGAAAATACCGGCGGCTCCTATATCGAACAGCAGCGCAACGCTTACTTTATCCGCGGGCTGGGGCAGGTACAAAACCCGGACGATATCCGCCGGATCGTGGTCGCCAATACCAAAGGCTCACCCATACTGGTCAGGGATATCGCGGTAGTACAATTCGGCAGCGCGACCCGCTACGGTGCGGTTACCCGTAACGGCGAAGGTGAAGTTGTTGCCGGTGTAGCCCTGATGCTCAAAGGCGAGAATTTCAGCGAGGTGATCCAAAATGTTAAGGACCGGATGGTACAGATACAAAAATCGCTGCCGGAGGGCGTGGTCATAGAGCCATTCATCGACCGGACAGAGTTAGTCGGCCGCGCGATCGGCACGGTAAAACGCAATCTGTTGGAAGGTGCCCTGATCGTTATTTTTGTCCTGGTATTGCTTTTGGGAAATCTAAGAGCCGGTTTAGTCGTGGCATCCGTGATCCCGCTGGCCATGCTGTTTGCATTTTCCATGATGCGGTTGTTTGGCGTATCCGGTAACCTGATGAGTTTGGGTGCCATTGATTTTGGGCTGATCGTAGATGGCGCCGTGATCATTGTCGAAAGCGTAGTGCATCATATCACGACCGGCAGCTATCAGCAAAAAGGCGTTGAGAAATTGACGACCGCGCAGATGGATGCAGAAGTCAGGAGCAGCGCGAGTAAACTGATGAAATCTGCCGCATTCGGCCAGATCATTATATTGATCGTTTACCTGCCCCTCTTATCGTTGGTAGGAATTGAAGGCAAAATGTTCCGTCCAATGGCGGAAACAGTAGCTTTCGCCATATTAGGCGCTTTCATCCTTTCACTGACCTACGTGCCAATGGCGAGCGCCTTGTTTCTCAGTAAAAAAACGGCTCACAAACGCAATATATCCGACCGTATTATTGAGTTTTTACAACGCATTTACCGCAGTGCGCTGATTGCCGTTCTTAAAATCAAAGTGATCGCGGTGACTGCCGTGTTCATCGTTTTTGCTATCGCCATTTGGGCATTCAGCCGGATGGGCGGCGAGTTCATACCTACGCTGGACGAGGGCGACCTGACCGTAGAAATTTCCATGATGCAGGGTACTTCCCTCACTGAAGTAGTGAAAACATTCGGTAAGGCAGAGAAGCTGTTGAAGGCTCAGTTCCCCGAGATCAAACAGGCCGTTACCCGTATCGGCAGTTCCGAGATACCTACTGACCCGATGCCGATGGAAAAGGGCGATATGATGCTGGCCATGAAACCAAAAGGCGAATGGAAAACGGCGAAGAACAAAGAAGAAATGATCGAAAAAATGGAGGATGCGCTTTCAGCTATCCCCGGTATCAACGTAGAAATATCCCAGCCCATGCAGATGCGCTTTAACGAACTGATGACGGGTATCCGGCAGGACGTGGCGATCAAAATTTATGGCGATGATCTCGATATTTTGGCTGCGCAGGCTGACAAGCTGGCGAAACTGATCGCGCCGGTAAAAGGGGTTAGCGAACCCTATGTGGAAAAAGTAAGCGGACTGCCGCAGATCCGGGTGACTTATAACCGGGACAAAATGGCCCAATATGGATTGAACATCAGCGATGTCAATATGATCCTGAAAACTGCCTTTGCCGGGAGTGTTACCGGCGTGGTATTCGAGGGGGAAAAAAGATTTGATCTGGTGGTCAGGTTAAACCGTGACCTGCGGGAAAATATATCGGGAGTTGAAAACCTGCTCGTACCGCTGGCTTCGGGTAATAAAGTACCGTTAAGCCAGTGGCTGATATCACTTTCAAAGACGCCCCGGCGCAGGTATCCCGTGAAGACGGTAAAAGACGCATTTACGTCGGATTTAATGTGCAGGGCCGTGACGTGGAAACCACCGTTAAAGAGATACAGGCCAAGCTGAACACCGCTTTAAAATTGCCGGCAGGCTATTACCTCACTTACGGCGGGCAGTTCCAGAACCTGCAGGCCGCCAAAGCCAGGCTGTTGATCGCTGTTCCGGCGGCATTGTTCTTTATTTTGGTTTTGCTCTATGTTACTTTCCGTTCAGTAAAAGAAAGCCTGCTCATTTTTACCGCCGTTCCGCTGGCCTCAATGGGCGGTGTAGCAGCGCTGCTGCTCCGCGGGATGCCTTTCAGCATATCGGCAGGTGTCGGCTTCATCGCTTTGTTTGGCGTCGCCGTCCTCAATGGTATCGTACTGATCGGCTATTTCAACCAGTTGAAGGAGGAAGGGATGACGAATATCTATGAGCGTGTTTTAGAGGGCACCAAAACCAGGCTCCGCCCGGTATTAATGACCGCTGCCGTGGCATCATTAGGTTTCCTGCCCATGGCCTTATCGGCCAGCGCAGGCGCTGAAGTGCAACGGCCTTTGGCTACCGTTGTTATCGGCGGGCTGATCACTGCGACGTTTTTGACGCTTTTTGTTTTGCCATGCCTTTACCTGTTATTTAACCGGAAAGAAGCTGAAAAGATCAAGGTTCCCAAAGTATTGGTGACCATAATGCTGATCCTCGGTTTTAGCGTATTCCAAATAAGTGCCGCTAAAGCGCAGAACAATACACCGCTGACCTTAGACAGTGCGATCAGCAGGGCCCTCAAAAATAACCTGCAAATACGGTCGGCAGGGTTATCGGTGGAAGAAGCCAAAGCCTTACAAAAGTCCGGTACGGATATTCCAAAAACCGAACTGATGCTCACGCAGGACCCAACCAGCGGCGGTAACATGGATAATGCCATTGGCATTACGCAGACTATCGCCTGGCCCGGGCTTTATAAAAATCAGCGTAAACTACTCGATCAGCAAACCTTACTCGCCGAGCGGTCACGGCATTTAACCCGTGCGGAGATCACCCGGCACGTACGGAGTGCGTGGTATGCCTATTTACTGAACCGCGAGACGTTACGCATCCTGAATTACCAGGACAGCGTTTATAAAGGGTTTGTAAAAAGGCAGAGATCCGGTTTAAAACCGGCGAAACCTCGAATTTGGAACTGATCAGCGCAAGGAACAAATACCGGGAAATTATCGCCTTGAAGATCGGCGCGCAGGCGGACCTGCGCAGCAATGAATTGAGCTTGCAGCAACTGCTTAACACTTCCGGTACCCTCGTTATTGCTGAGAGTAATTTACCCCTGGTATTAAACCTGCCCGCGGACACCATCAATGTAGCTAATAACCCGCAGGTGAATGTTGACCTGCAAAACATTGAGGTGGCTAACGCGAGGATCGCCGTCGAAAAATCAAAAGGATTGCCCGATTTGACTTTAGGCTATAACCAGCAGTTGGTGATCTCCGGTTTTAATCCTGCCGGTATCAACCGCGACTATTCGCCGGGTACACGCATTGCCGGTATCCAGTTGGGTGTTGCGCTGCCCATATTCAATGGAGCCAACCGTGCAAGGGTCAAATCCGAAAGGCTTTCCGCGCAGGTTGCGCAAACCAATTACCAGCAAACGCAATCGCAGATACGTTTGCAATATGAGCAGGAAGTACAGCAATACCAGAAATTCAAACAGGCAGTCGATTATTACCAGTCAGGCGGATTAAAACAGGCCGACGAACAGTTACGGATCGCGCAGGTGTCGTTTAACCTCGGTGAGATCGGCTATATCGAGTATATTCAAAACATGTCGGCAGCTGTGCAGGTTAAATTGGCCTACATCGAAGCGCTAAGCCGCCTGAACCAGTCAGCCATTCAGCTGCAATTTATTAAAGGAGAATAACCATGAAGATTCAAAAATATAAACTCATCACGACCGCCGTAGTATTGGCGGTAGTATTTGCCTCCTGTTCGGGCGATTCCGGTAAAAGGGAAACCGATGCCAAAGAAAACGCAGGTAAAGAAACCAAAAAAGAAAAACCGGACGGCCTTGAGCTAACCGCCGAACAAATGCAAACGGTTGGCATCGTAACCGGTCCCATCGCGCAAAAGAATCTGGATTCGGTAATCAAAGCCAACGGGCAATTAGCCGTTCCGCCGCAAAATAAAGCGGATGTAAGTATCCTTTCAGGTGGTATTATTAACCATATCAGCGTGATTGAAGGGCAGCAGGTCAGACGCGGGCAGTTGCTGGCTACCATCAAAAACCAGGACCTGATCAAAATACAGCAGGACTATTTAGCCGCAAAAAATAATTTCACCTATGTACAGGCTGAATACAACCGTCAGAAACAGTTGCAGGAAGCCGGTGCGGGTACGGGTAAATCCTATCAGTCATCGGAGGCGACTTATAATGCGGAACGTTCACGTATCACCGCTTATGAAAGCCAGTTAAGCCAGCTGGGTATTTCGCCCGGCAGGATCGCTAACGGCCATATTGTTTCGCAATTCCCGGTATTATCTCCTATTGGCGGCACGGTCGGACAGATCACCTCCAACACGGGGGCGTTTGTTCAGCCCGGCACCTCCATCATGGAAGTGGTGGACAACTCCAAAATTCACTGCGACCTCACCGTATTTGAAAAAGACCTGATGCACGTTAGGGTGGGTCAGAAAGTAAGTTTCCAGTTAACCAACCAGAAAACCAGTTGATCACCGGCACCATTAACGGCATCAATAAATCATTTGAAAATGAAAGTAAAGGCGTTACGGTCCATGCCGTAATTAATAACAAGGAACAAAAGAACCTTATCCCCGGTATGTATGTAACGGCCCTGATCAGTACCGGCAGCCGCCTCACGGCAGCTGTGCCGGTTGAGGCAGTCGTTCGTTCAGAAGGCAAACAGTTCATTTTTATCGTCGTGCCCGGCGAAGGAAAAACCAATACGGTCAAATTTAAAAAGGCGGAGGTGACGACCGGTGTGACCGAACTGGGCTTCATACAGATCAAGCCGCTTGAAGACCTGCCGGCATCGGTAAGGGTCGCTTTAAGAGGCGCATTTTATTTGCAATCAAAAGCCGCCGGCGGCGCGGAGGAGGAATAACTGATGAAAGAACTGGAAAACACTTTGCAGGAAAAACAGATCAACCCGACCGCTATGCGGCTGGTGGTATTGGACTACCTCCTTAAACAGACCAATGCCGTAAGCCTGACGGATATGGAACTCAGCCTGGAAAAAACGGACCGGGTTACGCTGTACCGCAGTATCAAAACTTTTGAAGAACATGGCTTGGTACACCGTATAGACGATGGTACGGGCGTAACCAAATTCGCCCTCTGCCAGCCATCATGTACAGTTGAGGGCCACCATGACTTGCACGTACATTTTTATTGCACCAATTGCGGCGAAACGCATTGTTTGCCTAAAACGCAAATACCGGAAGTCAAATTGCCGGGCGGCTATGAACGGCAGGAAGTGAGCTTGCTGGTTAAAGGCTTATGTGCTGAATGTAAGCAATAAATGCACTACGATTGCAGGGTCTGCCTGCCTAAATTTGAAGAAGTTGATGATGAGCGAAGAAATATTTAAGGGCTTTGACGATCAGTTGAAAGATCTGCGGCCCGAAGTAAAGGAAAAGGCTATAGAACTGGCAGCCGGTTATCATCAGGATGGCACGGAAGCCGGCATAGCTTTGAAAAAGCGATTGCGGAAGCTGAACTCTGGTTTTTAGATTCAGAAGGATAAGCCGCTTAGATTAAAAATATGAAACAAGAAACAAAGGCCGTCAAGGCCGCAGCAAAATTGCCGGAAACTAATATTAAAGCGGAAAAGGAAAAGACCCGAGGTTAACATCATGAAAGAGGCTGACCGCGAATTGAAACCCGATGAGGAGGAAGAGGACGATGAAGCGCTTGATCTGAACAAACCCGCAGAAGAAGAAACCCTGTTAAGTCACTGGCCGCTGCTTACAGCATTGGCGATATTGATGGTGATGCTGGTCCCGGAGTTTGGCTTTAAATTTCAGCCTGCCTTTCCCGTTAACCTGATCATATTTTCGGTGGCTTTCCTGCTTGCGGGTTATAATGTATTGGGTATGGCCGGCGTAAAGCCAAACACCTTGATTTCTTTAATGAATTTTTTCTGATGAGCGTAGCCACGCTGGGCGCATTCAGCATTGGCTCCTACAGCGAAGGCGTTGCCGTAATGGTGTTTTATTCCATTGGCGAATGGTTCGAGGACGCCGCGGTCAATAAAGCCAAAAAGAGCATTAAAGCTTTGCTGGACATCCGGCCGGATAAAGTAACCGTGATCCGGGATGGCAAAACATCAGTTACCGACCCGAAGGAGATCAAAATCAATGAGATCATACAGGTGAAAGCCGGTGAAAAAGTTGCATTAGATGGCGAACTCTATTCGGACGCGGCTACTTTTAATACCGCCGCATTAACCGGCGAAAGCAAGCCGGATACCAAAAGAAAAGGCGAAACCGTGCTGGCCGGTATGATCAATTTAGATAAAGTCTCAGAGGTGCAGGTTAAATCGCTCTTTAAGGATAGTAAGCTGAGCAAGATCCTCGAAATGGTTCAGGATGCCACCGCGCGCAAATCGCAGACGCAGTTGTTTATCAGCCGATTTGCTAAAATCTATACGCCGATTGTTTTTGCGCTTGCCCTGCTGGTTTGTTTTGCTCCCTATTTCTTTACCGATCCTTATAACTTCCATCAGTGGTTTTATCGCGCGCTGGTATTCCCGGTGATCAGCTGTCCCTGCGCCTTAGTGGTATCTATCCCACTGGGTTATTTTGGCGGCATCGGCCTGGCGTCCCGCAACGGCATCCTGTTTAAAGGCTCCAATTTTTTAGATGTGATGACGACCATCGACACGGTGATCATGGACAAAACCGGCACGCTGACCAAAGGGGTTTTTAAGGTTCAGGAGGTCATAACCGAGGGTATAGACCAGAAGGAACTGGTTAAAATTACCGCAGCTATAGAAAGTAATTCGACCCATCCCATCGCCAAAGCAGTTGTTGCTTACGCCGGTGATGCCTTAGGCGGGCTAAAGGCCAAAGATGTTGAAGAGGTATCCGGGCACGGATTAAAAGGCACGGTCGATGGCAAATCGGTTTTAGCGGGAAATACGAAACTGTTAAAAAAATTCAATATCGCCTATCCGTCCGAAGTAGATCAACTGGTTGACACGGTAGTCGTTGTCGCTATCAATGGAAAATACGCCGGGTATCTGACCATCGCGGATGAGATCAAGGAAGATGCCAAACAAGCCGTGGATCTCATGCACAGCCTGAAAATTCAAACCGTCATGCTGTCGGGTGATAAGCAAGCCGTGGTGGATAAGGTGGCAAAGCTGTTAGGGATCGATAAAGCCTTCGGCGACCTGCTGCCGGACGGAAAAGTGCAAAAGGTTCAGGAATTTAAAAATGCGGGCAGCAGGATCGCTTTTGTGGGTGACGGCGTAAACGATGCGCCCGTAGTCGCGCTGGCTGATGCCGGTATAGCGATGGGCGGCTTAGGCAGCGATGCCACTATAGAAACAGCGGATATCGTCATCCAGAACGACCAGCCTTCTAAAATAACCGCTGCGATAAAGATCGGTAAGATCACCAAAAGGATTGTTTGGCAGAATATTACTATCGCCATGGTGATCAAGGTTATTGTCCTGGTTCTTGGCGCAGGCGGGGTAGCAAATCTATGGGAGGCTGTTATCGCTGATGTAGGTGTTGCATTATTAGCCATCCTGAATGCGGTTCGGATACAAAAGATGAATTTGGATTAATCATGAACTTAACAGCTATCCCTATGTCAGTCGAAACAGATGATACAGCCCTATTAAGCTTATGTCAAAACAGGGCCACACGGAACGAAGGCTTTAAGTTGGTTTTGAATAAATATAATCAGCCTGTCTATTATTTTCTGCGCAAAATTGGATTAACGCATGAAGCCGCGGACGAATTGTTGCAGGATATTTTTGTGCGCTTCTGGAAATCAGCATATATGGAACACGCTACGCTGAAGATCATTTTGTATCGCCCGGCAGCCGCAGACGGACTGGCTTACCTGCAAAAACAACCCCGCTGCTTTGCCGGGATCTGCCCCGATAGCACAAATCACCCCGGTTTTGAAAACGCAGGAAGAATTTGATTTTGAAGAAATAGCACAAATCACGAATACACCTGTTACCGGGGTGAGAAACCTATTCCGTACCGGCATCAGTACAATAGCAGGACAACCCAACCTATAAAACTTGAATTGAACAATGGCACACGCACACGACCACACCCCGGCAAATCATGGCAAAGCATTTATGATCGGCATTCTGTTAAATACCGCTTATGTGGTAATGGAAATCATCTACGGCCTGATCGCTCATTCTTCCGCACTGTTAGCCGATGCCGGACATAATGCCGGTGATGTATTGAGCCTGGGATTTTCCCGGGCGCGCTTGCCTTTGCCCTGAGAAAGCCCTCAGCCAATTATACCTATGGCTTAAAACGGATGAGTATCCTGGCTTCTATCCTGAATGCGCTGATCCTGTTAGTTACGATGGGTATCATAGCCGGCGACGCCATTCACAAGTTTCGGCACTGGAGAATGTCGACGAAAATATCGTGATGTGGGTTGCTGCTATCGGTATCCTGATCAATGGATTCACCGCCTGGTTATTTATGAAGGGACAAAAAGAAGACCTGAATATCAAAGGTGCATTTATGCACATGGCCGCTGATGCTGCGGTTGCCTTGGGCGTAGTTATCGCAGGATTCATCATCAAGCTGACGCATTACAACTGGATCGATCCGGTAATGTGCTTTGTCATCATTATTGTAGTGGTCTGGGGAACCCGGGGTTTATTAAAAGATTCAGTAAACCCGGCATTAGATGCCGTACCGGAAGGCGTATCCATTGCCAAAGTAAAGAATTACCTCAAAAACGTTAAAGGTGTAACAGCGGTTTACGATCTGCACATCTGGGGGATGAGTACCACCCAGATCGCCCTGTCCGTCCACCTGCTTGTGCCCGATCATCAGAATGATGCCATTCTGCTGGAGATCAGGGATCAGTTACATGAACAATTTGAGATCACGCACCCCACTATTCAGATCATCCGTGATGAAAAGACGATGGCCTATAAAAAAGATTGTATCAGCGGATGAATGACCGGAGTATGGAATCTCCAAATTATATAAATCTTTAGCCGAATCCTGTAAGAGCTAAAACGGTGGCCCGGTGTAATTTTGTCTTATCAAATAATTACACGCATGGCAGCACAGCATTTAAGTACATTGACGTTCCCGGTTACCGGTATGACCTGTGCTGCTTGCGCCTCCAGTGTGGAATCCATGATCGGCGCGCAGAATGGCGTCCAAAATGCCGAAGTTAATTACGCCACGCAATCTGTAAAAGTTGCCTTTGATCCTGATCTGGTGCGGCCATTAAGCATTCAGCAATCAGTCCGGTCTATTGGCTATGATCTGATCATTGACCCGATAAACGGGAAGGAAAAGCAGGAAAAAGCGCAAAAAGATCAATACAAAAAGCTAAAACGAAACCTCATTTGGGCGACTGTTCTAACGGTCCCCGTTGCGCTGATCGGGATGCTGTTCATGGATTTACCCTATGCCAATTATATCATGTTGGTATTAACGATACCGGTACTTTTTATTACAGGGAGGAATTTTTTTATGGGTGCCTGGAAGCAGGCGCGACACGGAAAAGCAAACATGGATACGCTCGTAGCCATGAGTACCGGGATCGCCTTTTTATTCAGCGTGTTCAATACGGTCTATCCGGAATTTTGGCACCGGCAGGGATTGCATCCGCATGTTTATTTTGAAGCCGCTGCTGTAGTTATCGTTTTCATCATGCTCGGCAAAATGCTCGAAGAAAAGGCAAAATCGAATACCTCATCCGCTATTAAAAAACTGATCGGCCTGCAACCTAAAACTGTTCTGCTCATAACCGCGCAGGGTGAAGTAGAGACTCCGGTGGCCGATATACAGGTAGGGGATAAACTATTGGTTCGTCCGGGCGATAAGCTCCCGGTGGATGGGACAGTTTACGAGGGTAGCTCATTTGTTGATGAAAGCATGATCAGCGGCGAACCTGTTGCAGTAGAAAAGAAAGCAGGCGAAAAGGTTTTTGCAGGTACGCTGAATCAAAGGGAAGTTTCCGCTTTACGGCGGAAAAGGTGGGAAGCGGTACCATGCTGGCCCAGATTATTCAATTGGTTCAGGACGCGCAAGGCTCCAAAGCGCCGGTGCAAAAACTAGTGGATAAGATTGCCGGTATTTTTGTGCCCATAGTGCTGGTTTTCGCTTTGCTGAGTTTAGCTGCCTGGCTGGTATTTGGCGGTCAACAGGCCTTTACACAAGGCTTGCTGGCGATGGTTACTGTATTGGTCATTGCTTGTCCCTGTGCGTTAGGACTCGCCACGCCGACGGCTCTTATGGTTGGCATAGGTAAAGGTGCTGAAAATGGTATTTTGATCAAAGACGCCGAAGGGCTGGAATTAGGCTATAAAGTAAATGCGGTAGTCCTCGATAAAACCGGAACGATAACTGAAGGAAAACCTGTGGTAACCAGCCTCGTTTGGGCTGACAGTGCCGTACCTGATCAAAACCGGCTGCAAGCGCTCTTTTTAGCTATAGAAAAGCGATCAGAACATCCGCTGGCCGAAGCTATTGTTACCCATTTCAAATCAGAAGCTGTAACAGCTGTTAACCTTACCGCGTTCCATAGCATAACAGGGAGAGGTGTTGAAGCGGAATTTGAGGAACAGGTTTATTTTGTGGGGAGCCATAAACTGATCGAAGAACAGCATATTGATATTCCGGGAGAATTGGAAAACGACATCGCTGCCTTTTTAAAACAGGCTAAAACAGTGATCTACTTTGCCGATAATAGGCAGGTGTTGGCTATAGTAGCCATAGCAGATCAAATTAAAGCAGGTTCAACCGAAGCGGTAAAGCAGTTAAAACTCCGGGCATCGAAGTTTATATGCTGACCGGCGATAACGCCCAGACCGCAGCCGCTATTGCTGCCGAGGCCGGTATTGATCAATATCAAGCTGATACCTTGCCGTCGGATAAAGCCGGATTTATTAAACAGTTGCAAGGCGGGGGTAAGGTCGTGGCGATGATCGGCGATGGGATCAATGACAGCCAGGCCTTAGCGCAGGCGGATGTGAGTATAGCGATGGGCAAGGGTTCCGATATCGCGATGGATGTTGCCAAGATCACCCCGGTTTCCTCAGAC
Source organism: Mucilaginibacter humi (assembly GCF_013087555.1). Classification (NCBI taxonomy): domain Bacteria; kingdom Pseudomonadati; phylum Bacteroidota; class Sphingobacteriia; order Sphingobacteriales; family Sphingobacteriaceae; genus Mucilaginibacter; species Mucilaginibacter humi. Next base: position 2,306 of record NZ_JABFCR010000071.1, on the reverse strand, counting down.
CTGCGGCAGGTGCCCAAGGCATTAAGGCTTTCCAAACTCACGGTTCGGACGATACGTCAAAACCTGTTCTGGGCATTTATTTATAACCTGATCGGCATCCCGATTGCCGCCGGTATATTATACCCCGTTAATGGTTTCTTACTTAACCCGATGATCGCGGGTGCCGCAATGGCTTTAAGCTCGGTATCGGTGGTTAGTAACAGCTTAAGGCTGAAACTTTCAAAACTTAATCTTTAATTTAAAAATCAAGAAAATGGAAACTTTAAAATTTAAAACCAATATCAAATGCGGCGGCTGTATTGCCGCTGTTACACCGGCGCTCAATACTTTAAAAGGCATTGACAAATGGGATGTAGACACCGCGAACCCGGATAAGGTTCTGACGGTAGAATCGCACGAAGGGTTGACTCCGTGCGAAGTCATCACCGCATTAAAAACCAAAGGCTATATCGCTGAAAAAATTTAACCGTACTTTTGTTATAATACATGATCCTGCATATCAAAAATATGGTTTGTGACCGCTGCATTATGGTGGTCAGGCAACAATTGGAAAATATTGGGCTGGACGTTGGCGAGGTTAACTTAGGAACGGCGACCGTCCAGCCTGAACCGGATAGCGAACAGTTGAGCCAGGTCGCATCGCAGCTTAAATTGTTGGGTTTTGAATTACTGGATAACGAAAAAGACCAAATGGTAGGGCGTATTAAAAGCCTCATCATCGAAAAGGTACACCATAGCGACCTGGCAGATTCCCATTTGAACTTTTCTCAATATCTTTCGGATGGGCTCAATAAGGACTATGCTTACCTCAGCCGGATGTTCTCCGAAGCGGAAGATACAACCATCGAAAAGTTTATTATCCAGCAAAAGATCGAAAAAGTGAAAGAACTGCTGGAATACGGAGAATTGAACCTAAACGAGATTACCTGGAAAATGGGCTACAGCAGCAGTGCGCATTTGTCTGCCCAGTTTAAAGCGGTTACCGGAATAACGCCGAGCCGGTTCAAAGCCTCACAACCGGGTAAACGAAAGCCGATTGATAAAATTTAAGCAGACCTGGAGGACTTAGATAGCTTCTATCGGTAAATAGATCTCTCTTTGTAATTGCGCGTAAGGGCTCAGTGCCGGGTTCCCGTTGAATGCTTCAAATCTGATAATGTCAGCAATTTTATAACCGTTTTCCGGCAGCCAGTGATGGTATAGATAATGCCCGGCCTGGATGTTTTCCTTGATATCGCCGCAGAGCTTATAGCAGACATACTTTCCCGCTTTTATAGCTGTCAGCTTAAATTTTTTTGGCAACGGCCCTTCGACAGCGATAAAGGTTTTGTAAATATTCCCCTGATGCGGACTGAGTATCCCGTAGATGTTCGTTTCGTCAAAATCTAAGTCGTTCGCTCGGGCGATTTGAATCGCTTTTCTAAAAGACTCCCGGATCTTGATCATATCATCACAGGGTGCGATCAGGTAGAAACCGTTGATTGCTCCGACTTGCCTGATCCGGATATCCAGCTTATCCATGATCTGTTGTTGATCTGATGGTTCGAGTGAACTGTCTTCCCGGTTTTTTAGTTTAAACAGCCGCATTCTTTCCTTCGGTGACCGCCTTCTGATATCCTCCGGTGAAAGACCAAAATAGTTTTTAACCATCCGCGAAAATACCGCCGGGGAAGAAAAGCCGCATTCTATCGCGATTTCTTTCAAGGTTTTATAAGGGTGTATGATCAGAAAAAGCAAAGCGGTTTCCAGCCTGACCTTGATCGTAAATTGTTTTGGGGATTCGCCGGTAAACTCCTTGAATAATTTTTGAAAATAAAAAGGTGAATAATGGGCTATTTCGGCCAGCTCCCTGAGCGAAACGGCACGATGGGCGTTTTTTAAGATATGATCAATAACGGCTTCGATCCGTTGTTGATGCTCCCGATGCATTATCTGGTCCTGCATTGATTTTGAATACATATTGCTTAGTGATGCCCCTGCGGCCCGCCGTGGATAAGGTGCAGAATGACGAACAGTACCGCCATCCCCGCCAATGCCAGGAAAAGATACCGCCGCCGCTCCTTATCGCCTGTTTTACCCCATGGTTTGTATACTGACAATACGGTCGTGTTCATCAGGACAACAAGTCCTCCCGAGGCGTGAACCAGCAGGCGCACCCGCAATCCTTCGAATTCCGGTCCGGACAACTTACCCATCGTTACCAGGCTCGCCATATGGCTCACCGTCGACATATGATTCACCAGGACAACCGATGCAACAAAAGTCAGCAGAAATTTCAGCAATACCCAATAATACCGAAACAAACC
>NZ_JABFCR010000073.1:0-16838 GCF_013087555.1 Mucilaginibacter humi | reverse complement strand
GCTGATTTTGGCTACACTACCACCGGTAGCAATGTTTCCATAAAGTATCTGTAGGTGACCGGTAGCCTTTACAGGCGCCTCAACCGGCCATATAATTTTCTGTGTATCGAAGTTTAGTTCGGGTACTTCAGCCAGGTTCTCGGCAATGGTTTTACCGGTAACGGTTAAGCAATCGCCATGTAACCAACCTTGTGCAAGGCAATATTTCATTACCGCAGGTACACCGCCTACGTTATGCAGATCTTCCATCATGTATTTGCCGCTTGGCTTCATATCTGCCAGTACCGGGATACGGTTGCTGATGAGCTGGAAATCGTCCTGTGTTAACTTAACGCCAACACTTTTTGCCATGGCTATCATGTGCAATACTGCGTTTGTCGATCCGCCCAATACCATAATTACCACCATTGCATTCTCAAATGCTTCGCGGGTCATGATATCGCTTGGTTTAATATCTTTCTCTAATAATATCTTAATGGCTTTACCGGCAGCCAAACACTCGGCTTTCTTTTCCTCGCTTAATGCAGGGTTTGAAGAGGAGTAAGGCAAGCTCATGCCTAAGGCTTCAATGGCGGCAGCCATTGTGTTGGCAGTATATATACCACCACAGGCACCGGCACTGGGGCAGGCGTTTTTAATTACGCCCATAAAATCTTCGGGAGAGATATCGCCGGCTATCTTTTTACCTAAAGCTTCAAATGCCGATACAATGTTTAAATCCTCACCCTTATAATGGCCAGGTTTAATTGTACCGCCGTATACCATTATAGACGGACGGTTCAATCTGCCCATAGCCATAATAGAGCCCGGCATGTTTTTATCACAGCCAGGCAGGGTAATTAAACCATCATAATATTGTGCGCCTGTAACAGCTTCAATCGAGTCGGCAATGATATCACGGCTCACTAACGAGTAGCGCATACCTTCGGTACCGTTGCTCATGCCATCGCTCACTCCAATAGTGTGAAAAATCAGTCCAACCAAATCCTCGTCCCAAATACCTTTCTTAACAATCTTAGCCAGATCATTTAAATGCATGTTGCAGGTATTACCATCATAACCCATGCTTGCCACACCTACCTGCGCTTTTTTCATGTCCTCGTCTGTTAAGCCAATGCCGTAAAGCATGGCCTGCGCGGCTGGCTGGGTAGGGTCCTGCGTAAAAGTTTTGCTGTACTTGTTTAATTCTACGCCGGTTGTGCTGTTAGATGAACTCATTTTTAGTCTGTGTTTTTATTTCAGGATTTAGGTTTCCTGGTTGTTGTTTTTCTGTTGCCTTAAGATAGCCTAACCAAAAAAAACTGGCAATAGCAGATCATATTTTTTTCAATTAAGTACTATATTAATTTATTGATAAATATATAGTATATATTTCAAAATATGATATAAAATCAGAATATAATTTTTAGTGTACTATACCAAAGTTCAAAACGGTATTCGGTATTGATTTTATGCATGCATAGTAAAAGACGTTTTTTCTGCCTAAAATTAAGGTTGGCTTTAAAAAGTTGTGAAAAAATGGGTGGGTAACGAACTGGTTTACAAGTACACTATTAAACAAAAAAAAGGAGCCTGGTGGGCTCCTTTCAAACATATATAGTGAACTCTTCCGAGTGGTTGCAGATTACAAGCTTGCCATTTTTTCTTCGGCAAGGCGGGCAGCTTCTTTGGTGGTGTTTTTCTCGGTTACATTAGCAGCTACCAAATCTGTTTTGTTAATGGTTGACGACTGGCTGTATTTTACACTATAGTCATTAACTGTACCTGACAGGTTAGCAGTAGAACGGTTGTTTACTGTAAAGTTTGCAGCAAATACATTTAAGTCTAACTGTGCTGATGCGTTGTTATTTAAGTTTACGTTCAGTTCAATTGCTGATAGTTTTCCGTATGATTTTACTACCGCATTATCATAAGCGGTGATGGCACGCAAATCGGCTACGGTAACCAATACTACCAGTTTATCTTTAGCGTAAGATGAGATGCGCAATACACCGTCTTTACCTTGTACCAAAGCATTTTGCTCATAGTATTTGTCGTAAACTTTTACGCCGTCTTTATCACCGTTGGTGATGTAAACTTCAACGTTACCTGAAGCTTCAATTTTGCTGATGTTGTTTACTGCTACATTTACAGCAGTTGCAGTGTTGTTATTAATAGTAGCTGCGTTGGCTACTGATACGCTTAAAGCTATAGTTGCTAAAGTGATAAGGGTTATGATTCTTGTTTTCATGATGTTTATATATTATAATGTTTTCGTTTTTATTATTTTAAATACATCCATAAGACGAGCTCATTTACAAAACGTTACAGCCAAATGGTGTATAAACGACACAATGCCTTAAGAATTCGCTTCTTCTAATAATTTTTTACCTTTTTCGATAGCGTCTTCTATGCTACCAACCAGGTTAAATGCTGCTTCAGGATATTGATCTACTTCGCCATCCATGATCATGTTAAAGCCTTTAATGGTTTCTTTAATATCAACCAATACACCTTTTAAACCGGTAAACTGCTCGGCTACGTGGAACGGCTGAGATAAGAAACGTTGTACACGACGTGCGCGTGATACCACTAATTTATCTTCTTCAGATAGCTCGTCCATACCTAAGATGGCGATGATATCCTGTAACTCTTTATAACGTTGTAAGGTTTCTTTAACACGCTGAGCGGTGTTGTAATGCTCGTCGCCTAAGATAGCAGGGCTAAGGATACGTGAAGTTGAATCCAAAGGATCCACCGCAGGGTATATACCAAGCTCGGCAATTTTACGTGATAATACAGTAGTAGCATCTAAGTGGGCGAAGGTTGTGGCCGGCGCAGGGTCGGTCAAGTCATCCGCAGGTACGTATACCGCTTGTACTGATGTAATTGAACCACGTTTGGTTGACGTAATACGCTCCTGCATGGTACCCATCTCTGTTGCCAGAGTTGGCTGGTAACCTACCGCTGAAGGCATACGGCCTAATAACGCCGATACTTCTGATCCGGCTTGTGTAAAGCGGAAGATGTTATCAACGAAGAATAATATATCACGGCCTTTGCCTTCTGCATCACCATCACGGAAGTACTCAGCAATAGTTAAACCTGAAAGCGCCACACGTGCACGTGCACCAGGAGGCTCGTTCATTTGTCCGAAAACGAAGGTTGCTTTTGATTCTTTTAAAGCTTCGTTGTCGATTTTTGTTAAATCCCAACCACCTTCTTCCATTGAATGCATAAATGCATCACCATATTTTATAATGCCCGATTCCAACATCTCACGTAAAAGGTCATTACCTTCACGTGTACGCTCACCCACACCGGCAAATACTGATAAACCATCATATGCTTTCGCGATGTTGTTGATCAGTTCCCGGATCAATACGGTTTTACCTACACCGGCACCACCAAACAATCCAATTTTACCACCTTTTACATAAGGCTCTAATAAGTCAATAACTTTAATACCGGTAAACAATACCTCAGCCTCAGTTGCCGGTCCTCAAAACGTGGAGGGGCAGCGTGAATTGGGCGGCCATTGGTTTTATCCAGATCGGCAATACCGTCAATAGCGGCACCAACTACGTTAAATACACGGCCTTTAATGTTTTCGCCCACCGGCATTTTAATTGCCGATTCAAGGTCTAAAACTGGCATACCGCGCAATAAACCGTCGGTTGAATCCATGGCCACCGCACGTACGCGGTCTTCGCCTAAGTGCTGTTGAACCTCTAAAACAACCTTTTGGCCGTTTTCTTTAGTGATCTCTAACGCGCTGTAAATTTTAGGAAGATGTGCATTCTCTGCAAAACTAACGTCGACTACCGGACCGATGATCCGTGATATTTTTCCAATGTTTGGCATATATAACCGGGTATTTTTTAAAATATACTTTGTTAAAATAGTTTGAAGCCTTTTCGCGCTATTTCAGGGCGCAAAGTTAAGGTTTATAATACAATATTAAAATACTTAAAGTAAGATTTTTTCAGGCTTTTTTAAACGAAACGGATGTAAACTATTACTTATGGCAGGATATTTTATAAAAACGGGTTATGATTTGTAAAGTACTAATATTTAAATAGTTGTGTAATGATACTTAAGTGGCTAAATCAAGTACTATTTTACCAATGTGGTTACTGCTTTCCATTAATGTGTGGGCGTCGGCCGCTTTTGATGCAGGAAACACGGCATTTATAACAGGTTTTATTTGCCCTGATGCAATTAACGGCCAGATATTTTTTTGCAGCGCTGCTGCGATCTCACTTTTAAAACCGACATCCCTTGCCCGTAAGGCAGAGCCGGTTATGGTTAGCCGTTTGCGCAGGATCAGGGAAAGATCGATCTGCGTATCTTTACCTTCCACCATATTGATCAATACCAGCCGCCCGTCATTCGCCAGCGACTGTAAGTTACGTGAGGTATAGTCGCCGCCTACCATGTCTAAAATAACATCAACACCTTTACCTTTTGTAATCTCTTTTATTAGTGCCGTAAAATCTTCGGTTTTATAATTGATGGCCTTGTCTGCACCCAGATCTTCGCAGAATTTGCACTTCTCTTTCGATCCGGCAGTTACGTAAACAGTGGTGCCCAAAGCCTTAGCCATTTGTATGGCTGTAACGCCAATGCCACTTGAGCCGCCGTGTATCAGTAAACTTTCGCCGGGTTGCAGCCGGGCGCGGTCAAACACATTGCTCCAAACGGTAAAGAAGGTTTCCGGTAATGATGCCGCTTCAATAAAAGTAAGGTTACCGGGGATGGGAAGGCATTGTCCTTCGGGCACGTTGCAATATTCGGCATAACCGCCGCCAACAACCAGCGCGCAAACTTTATCGCCCACTTTAAAACGGGTAACGTTGGCACCGGTATCGGTAATTACACCGGCTATTTCCAAGCCCGGGATATCCTGTGGTGCATCTGCGGGTGGGGGATAGTGACCTTTACGCTGTGCAACATCAGGACGGTTAACACCTGCTGCGGCAACTTTTACCAATACCTCATTAGGGCCATAGGTAGGAATGGGCCTCTCGGCTATTTGTAAAACTTCGGGTGCGCCGGGATGGATTATTACTACTGCTTTCATTTAAAGTAAATATCGGCATAATAACTATTAGTTGATGGCGAATGTTTTGTTAACGCAGGTCCATCCGCATTATCTGCATCTTATATTCGGCAGGCAGCAAGGCATTCCTTAAAAATGCCTCAACCTTTAACCGCCTTAAAAACCGGTAGGCATTTAATATAGGTTTAATCCAGCCGGGTTCGCCCAGGTTAAGTTGATCGCCCACTCGCGGCGGCACCAGCATTAATTGTACTTTTATCAGCAAGGCATACCTTAACCAGCCTAAATGTTTTCTGTATTGCTGGTACAGGTGATAAGTATAGGTACTTTGCGCCAGGTTATCCTGCAGGTGTTCTTCGCGCATTTGTTTCCATTGGACGTAGTTGGCCGGCAAGCCGGTTAAGCCCATCCGTAAACCTACGCGGTAAAACACATTAAAAACCTCAACTTTTTCGGCATGGGTTAGTTCGCGGTCAAGCAGCTCAAATGATCGGATAGAATAATCTATCAGCATAAATAATACGTCGCGGTAAGCCCAGTCGGGTATTTGCGCCCCACGGGCATGTTCAACGCCTTTATGTATAGCGGTTATTTTATCAATGGATTGCAGGGCCGCACCTTCCTCTGCAAATATGATCTGCCGGGCGTAGGTAACTGTGGAAAATAACCTACCCAAAGGATCAGCAGGTAACTTGCCGGTAAAATACAGCCAATCTACCGCTTTATTTAAAGCAAACTCGGCCGCCGAACCGGCGAAGATAAACAGCGTAGTGTCTGCGCTTCCCCAGATCTTCCGTACTATCGAATCTTCTTTTACAAAAAATTTCATACCAAATTCCTTAACTTTTTAATCGTAATGGTTGTTCATTATTTAATAATTTTTCGGCTGCGATTATAAAAAGTACGCCCAAAGTATAGGTTAACAGATCTATAAATGAAAACGAAGTACCCATTAATAAACAGGCTGTTTTCGAGTTTTGCCAACCCAACAAGTTAACCAGATGGAAATATTGTGTTAACTCTACCGGGTAAGCAAATACCAGCACACCAAGCGCGGTTTTTATAACAGGGGTATTAATAAATGTTTTAACAAAGCAGTAAATCAGTATCACCACTAAAAAGTCGCCGCCATAGGGCCTGATAAAGGCGTCATGCAGGTACCTGCCTATCAATAGCTCAATGAAAAATAGCCAGCCGGTTAACATAAAATAGGATGTACTGAATTGAATCATATATAAAAGTACTTTGAATTACAAAGTAAATAATAATAATTTAAAATTGCAAGCCAGCGCTAATAATTACTTAGAGATTATGCTTTGTATTGGTTATTGTTATTTCTTTGCAGAAAAAAATCACAACATGTCATTAACAATAGGCCAGCCGGCACCACAGTTTACTTTATTTTCGTCAGACAAAAAGGAAGTTTCATTAGCCGATTTTAAAGGACGAAAAGTAGTTGTTCATTTTTTTCCACTGGCGTTTACCGGTGTTTGTACCACGCAACTTTGCACCATGCGCGACAGCTTTGGCTATTATGATGGTTTAGGCGCTACTATTTTAGGTATTTCAGTCGATTCGCTTTTTTCATTGGATAAGTTTAAAGAAGAGAACAATTACCAGTTCGACCTGCTATCTGATTTTAATAAAGAAGTATCAGCTGCTTATGGCGCTTTATATGCGGATTTTGCGTTCGGAATGAAAGGTGTATCAAAAAGAGCAGCCTTTGTTATAGATGAAGAACAGAATATTATATATGCCGAGGTGTTAGAAAACGCAGGCGATTTGCCTGATTTTGCGGCAATTGCAGAGAAAGTGAAGTAATTTTCAAATATTTTAGATAGATTTAAAAAGAAATCCTATTTTTGCAGTCCGTTAAAAAAGCGGATATAATCGCATTTGTAGCTCAATTGGATAGAGCATCTCACTACGGATGAGAAGGTTTGGGGTTCGAATCCCTACAAGTGCACATAATAATTTAAGCCTTTCTGTACGATACTGAAAGGCTTTTAATTTGAAAAACGCACATGCTCAACTTAGTGTTATTTGGCCCGCCGGGAGCTGGGAAAGGTACTCAATCACAAAAACTTATTGAAAAATACGGTCTGATACACCTGTCAACCGGTGATTTACTTCGAGGCGAAATTTCACAGGGAACCAAGCTTGGCTTAGAAGCAAAAAAACTAATGGATGAGGGTTTATTGGTGCCTGATGCAGTAGTAATAGGCATGATAAGCAACAAGCTTGACGCTAATAAAGAAGCAAAAGGTTTTATTTTTGATGGTTTTCCACGCACAGTAGCACAGGCAGCCGCGTTAGATGAATTATTGCAAAGCAAAAATCATCTATATCCGGAATGATAGCATTAGAGGTGAATGATGATGAGCTGGAACGAAGATTGTTACTAAGGGGCAAAGAATCTGGCAGGCCCGACGACGCTAACCCTGAAGTAATCCGTAAGCGTATACAGGAGTACAATAGTAAAACAGCTCCGGTTGCCGACTTTTATAAAGGGCAAAATAAGTTTAAAAGTATTAACGGTATTGGTACGGTAGACGAAATATTTGCGTCTATCTGCACTATCATCGATACCGGAAAAATAAATAATTAAAGGTCATTATCTTTGCGAAGTCCGGTAGTTGAAGCTATACAGCTTGTAACTACCGGACTTTGCATCTTTAAGGAAAGTAAATATGTCTGGTTCAAACTTTGTTGATTACGTTAAAATTTGCTGTCGCTCAGGTAAGGGCGGCGCAGGTTCGGCGCATTTGCACCGCGATAAACACACAGCAACCGGCGGTCCCGATGGTGGTGATGGTGGTCGTGGCGGACATATTATTGTAAAAGGTAATGCCCAGTTGTGGACTTTGCTGCACCTGAAATTCAGAAAACATGTCATTGCCGGTGATGGCGACCACGGCAGCAGCTCATTAAGCACGGGTAAAACCGGTCGTGACGAAATACTGGAAGTACCCTTGGGTACTATATGCCGTGATGCAGAAACAGGCGAGATCTTATTCGAAATAAACACCGACGGCGAAACTAAAATATTAACCAAAGGCGGCCGTGGTGGCCTGGGGTAATGCTAATTTTAAAACGGCAACCCGTCAAACCCCGCGTTTTGCACAACCCGGCGAAGAAGGGCTGGAAGTATGGAACATATTAGAGCTTAAGATTTTAGCTGATGTTGGTTTGGTAGGATTCCCTAATGCGGGTAAGTCAACGTTGCTATCGGTAGTATCGGCTGCAAAGCCTGAGATTGCTGACTATGCCTTCACGACGCTCGTGCCTAATTTAGGTATTGTGGCATATCGTAATAACCGATCGTTTGTTATGGCGGATATTCCGGGTATTATAGAAGGCGCATCAAAAGGTAAGGGATTAGGCATTCGTTTCCTGAAACATATTGAGCGTAATGCCGTGCTGTTATTTATGGTACCGGCTGATACCACAAGAACTATACAGGAAGAATACGACATTTTGCTAAAGGAGCTAAACGAATATAACCCCGAACTAATGCACAAACCCCGTGTAATAGCTGTTACCAAATCGGATATGTTGGATGATGAGTTGGTGGCAGAGATGAAACAGCAGGTACCAACAGATATACCATCGGTATTTATATCATCAGTAGCCCAAAAAATATTGATGTTTTGAAAGATTTGCTCTGGAAAGAGATCAACAGCCAATAATAATTAGCCGATTACGCGGTCGCGTATTTTCATGGCAGGATTTCCCTGGTAAATGGAGTATGGCTGCAGATTTTTGTAGCCACGGAACCGGTTGTTAGCACCGCGTGCGAGCCTATAACAAGCCCCCGGTTAACTGTTGCCAGCGCGCCTATCCATGCGCCGGTCTCTATGGTTACCGGGCCTGTAATCAAATCAAATGATGTCTTTTTATAATTGTGGCTACCGGTAATAATAGTGGCTCCTTGCGAGATACATACGTTACTGCTAATAGTAACCATGGCTATATTATCAATCCACACGTTTTCGCCTATCCAAACCTCATCAGCAATGGTGAGCAGCCAGGGGGTATTTTATATTAACGGAGGGTTTTATCTCAACCTGCTTGCCAATTTTAGCACCAAATAAGCGCAACAGCGCCACTTTTATTCCATATACCGGGAATAAGCTTGTTTTAAAAACAAAGCCGCTTACATAATGCCATAGCACTCTTTTAAGCACGCTTCCGCCGGGATGGTAAGGATAGTTATTATAAGACTCCAGGTCAGTTTTTGCATTTTATTTTTTTATAGCTACATCATTTTTCACCCAAAAATAAAGGCCGATGCTTATAACAATATAAATGAATATATTAAAAATTGTGTGGTGATCAATAATCGCCCCCGCGCGTTTATTCCAAAATAAAGCCAACACCACCAGGCGGACTATGTTTAAAAACTGAATAAAAAAGATGCCTGATAGTAAGAACACGATCTTCTCTTTACGCGGTTTTGGATAAGCAAGCACAAAGGCCGAGAAAAAGCTGATAACACCCAACCCCAGGCACGAGTAAACCAATATTATAGATCCATGACCTGCAACCAATAACTCATAATTATTGGTGATCGTAGCAAAGCCAAAGCATCTTAAAACCAAAGCGCTGCATTGTAGCAATACCCAGCGCAATGACTTTATATAATTTAAATGTTCAGCTAAAAATGGACTGTACCGGCCGCCGGGAGTAGTGAGACCAAAGAACAGGATATTGAAGTAATAAAACACCAGGAACAAACCAATAAACCATATGGCAAACTTTATAGGATTGTTTTGCTTATTTGGTATCATTTTTTTGCTTTAAGATTTCATCCATTTTAATATCCACTATCAGCCTGAACCAAAAGCCTTGCAGAAAATGAAATATCACACCAGTACGGCCATCTAAAATACCTAACTGAAATACCATGCGTTGGATAAAGTATAGCATAGGGCGTACATATCGCGGCAGTTTTTGCCACCTTTGTTTGTACCAGGCCTTACGCTGATTAGGCGAACCCCAAAAGCCAGGCTTTTCTGCCAATGTTATTACAGACCGCATACGCTCTACTTCCTGCTCTGCCACCAAATCACTGTAACGGTTGTGTTTGGCTATCCAAAAACTAATGTTATTTTCTTTTAAGTTTTCTTCTAATAAGTGGCCATCTTTCCAGATTTCGGTTTTACCCGGTACTACAAAACGGTGATCCATCTTTTCGGTAGTGTCCGAGTAGCCAATCCCAAACCTGAACATCTTCAATAAGTAAAATGGATAATAACCACCATGCTTTATCCATCGGCCTTTAAAAAAGTTTTTGCGATTAAAGTAAAAGCCATTGGTAGCTGTATGTTCTTCGTCTTTAAAATTAATCAGGTGTTGTTTCAGTTCGGGTGTTACCACCTGATCCGCATCCAAACAAATTACCCATGGCGTTTGCACCGAACAATTTTTAAGTGCGAAATCCCATTGCGTAGGGTGATTTTTAAACGGATTATATAAAAATGTCGCGCCAAATTCCTCACCAATTTTAATTGTAGTATCGGTACTGCCTGAATCAACTATAAAAACTGGAGCATTCAATTCTGCTATTGATTGTAAAAACCGCGGCAGGTGCAACTCTTCATTATAAGTTAAAACAATAAAAGAGTAAGGAGTGCTCAATCTAATCGCGCTTTAATGATCATTGACTTCCAAAAATAGGGCATTCTGCCGCAACCTTTAAACTCAATATTGGTAAACCCGGCATTTATCAGGGCGTTGCTTAGTGTTTTTTTTTGACCATAGTTTAATATGACCTCCGTGCCACATTGGGTTTAAATGTGTATCCCATTTATTAAACAGGCTAAGCACAAGGTTTTTAGATAGCCATGGTAGGGGGTAGATATGATAATTTCGCCCCCGTTTATTATGGCTTCTTTGCAAAAGTTTATAAAGCCTTCAGGATTGTACAAGTGCTCGATAACTTCTGTTGATATAACGGTGTCGAATTTTTTAGCTTGCAGCTCGTCGGGTAATTTACCTGTTGAGAGGTCCTGGAGGAAAAACCTGTCAGGGTTTGCTTTTTTGCAATTGCTATCCCTTCGGCAGATGCGTCTGTACCATAAGCATCATAACCTTTACTTATTAAAAAGTTTGCCAGGTAGCCATTGCCGCAGCCCAGGTCTAATATGCAGCGGCTGGTATTGTTGTTTAGCATTTCCACTATTGGCTCCTTTAAATAATGAAAGGTGTGTGCAGCCGTACTTTCGGTAAATCCGTAATCTTTATACTCAGCCATGGTCAATAATTTGCTGATACATATTTATATACTTTTTAATTAACTGGTCGTCGTCAAAATCGTTATGAATAATTGATGGTGCATTGATCCGGATAGTTGCTAACTTATCCATGTCATTATCAGCTATAGAATTTATCACATCGCTTACAGATTGTGGTGTTGTTTGGCAAATCCATCCTAAATTGTTTTTAGTAACATAGTCTGCCAGGCCAACATGCTCACTTATTAATACGGGTGTGCCCGCGCTTAGGCTTTCAATAACCACATTGCCAAAGTTTTCATTGTATGAAGGTAATACCAACAGATCATGCTCGCTAAAAACATCAAATTTATTTTCGTTTTGGAAACCTATCCAGCTAATGTTATTCTCGCTATGATTATAATGAGCTATATTTTTTAATATGCTTATATAATTTTCGTCACCATCGCCGGCAATGGTTAAATGGTAAGGCGCATTAAGCCGGGGTAAAGCGTGTAATAAAATATCAAGTCCCTTTTTTCTTCCACTCGTGATAAAAAAGAAGCTTTAAAATAGGCCCGTCTGACTTATTTTGAGGTGATGATTTAGCTATTTTAACAAAGTTAGCCAGGTCAAATATCTCGGTAGGCTTTACAATATTTAATAATGTTTTTTTTTTCGGCTGCTGATGTAGCATGCAGGTATGAGCGTTGTAATAATGGTTTGCCTAAAAATTTATGAATCAGTATTTTAATGAGGCTATTTTTGTTTTGGAAGGAATAATCACTTAAAGTTCCGCGAGGAGAGATTACTACCGGTACGTTCCCCGGTTAAGGCAATAAACGCCGAAAATACCGAAACCAGATTCCACCAGGCGTGGATATGTATAATATCAAATTTACGCACATTACGCCAAAGGTTTAATAAAAGACCGGGCGACAAATGGCTATGATCTTTAGTAATGCGTTTAAAGTAGGTTACGCTAACACCATCAACCAATATTGATTTATTTGGATCGATAGCTAACTCGTATTTACCATTAGCGGTTGTTGTAAAAACAGTTACCTCATTACCCGCATTTACTAATTGTTCGCTTAATTTGGCTACAGACATAGTAGGGCCGCCATAAATATAGGCCGGTTTATAGGAAGCATTTATTTGAAGGATTTTCAAATGTCTTCTAATATATTTTGAATCCTGAGTATTTTGCTTAAAATTAGCATGGTAATAAAACTCCAAAAAACAGAATTAAGTAAAAACTCAAAGCTTAAGCCTCGCCAAAAGATTTGGAACAACCCGGCAAATACCAATGCAGTCCCTAAAATATACCCGCCAAATAGCTGTTCGGCTTTTTGGGATATTAATTGTACGGCGGAACCATAAACAAACAAAGCTAAAAATACGCCTAACGCCCCTCCGGATAAGTATCCGTCTACAATGTAAGCAGGTTTTGCCGAAACGTTTGACCCCCTGCGTATAACCCCGAATTGTAAACCCGTTCCATAACCAGTTCTTCGGTAATTGGTTTATTAGGCCAAATAATACGCGGTACAATTACAGTTATTGCTTGTTGTACCAGGTTAAAACCATAATAATCAACATATTGGGGGTCGATTTTATGTAATTTGTAAACATGTCTATTTCGCTTAAACGATATACTAAAAACCCCCAGTTGGTATCTTCACGGGACTCATCACTTAACGCAGCATCAAGCGCCAGTTTATAAGCATCGTCAGCATTAACGTTATCGCCCCATGCATTTGCACGGAAAATGTGGTTATAAGTTGGTAAATACATAAAAAGCAATAATAACACAGGCACAAATGTCATTAGTACTATCCGCTTATAGATAGGGTATAAAAAAACACCTAATATAAGTACACTAACAATAATAGGCTCTTTAAAACCTGAGGTCAACGCTTGGTAAAAATTAGTAAAGTATAAGAATAGACAAAATAAGGTATTAAAAACTTTATTTAACGGTATTGCGAATGCTAATGCCAGTGTGCCGGCAATAAAACTTAAAGAAGAAAATTGAAAATAAAATTGCGTCAGACCATTTATGTGGCTCGCCGTAGGATAAGGGCAGAAATATTATAGCTATCGTTAACAATGTATTGGCCAGCTTCTCTGTATTAACTTTGTACTTATGCTTTATAGGATATTTCATGGATAGAACCATGCCGGTTACAAATGCCGCATGGCCTAAAATATAATACCGCTGGCATTGTGCTGCGAGATCTAAGTTGTCATCATCAATAGTAAAAGTAGCCAGGCCGCTATTATCCATATATCCCAGTAAGTTTAAGAAATAAAATATAGAACTACACGCCATGTAGCCTATAAATATAACCTGCACTAAAAATATTGGGCGCATTAATTGCGCCCCTATTGGCCTATCGTTAGGCAATGGTTTTAGCCATCCACTATAGCAGATAAAAAGATGAAAAATGAACCCAGCCAGGCTACTAAGTAAGACAATACCGGCGAGCCCTTGAGTAATATAGCTAATATCCATGGTACATATAATACTAAGTACCGTTCAAAAGGTTTAGCTGTTGCTTCCATTTTTATAATTTATAATAGCATACGCCTGGTTTGTAAAATTCCAGCCTTTTATTATATGTTTGGAGTTTTTACCTATTTGAGCAAGCTCTGTTTTTCCTTTATTAATCAAATAAGTCATTTTTTCGCTAATATCTTCAATAGACCCTGCCGTGAATATCATTCCGTTTTGATCAGGTTTTACCAGGTCTGCTGCACAACCGACTTTGTTAGAAACCAAAATAGCTTTACCGCAAGCCATAGCTTCATTAACGGCCAGTCCCCGGTTTCGCCCGGGCCTATTGATGGAAGGCAAAAAATATCGCAAGCCTGGTAAATAATAGGCATATAGGTTTGGTTTTTAAAATCCATAAAATGAATATTTGGATTTGACATAGCCTGTTGTTTTAATTTATCTTTTAAAACGCCATTGCCTACAAAAAGTAAATGCGTGTTAACGGCACCTAAATTAATAAAAGCTTTTAATAGTAGGGTAGGGTCTTTTTTAGTCTCAAGTTTACCTGCAAAAAGTATAACTATACTATCAGAATTAAATCCAAACAGGTGCTTTAATTTATCAACTTCTTTGCCTTTCGAATCGGCAAATCTTTCATTATCAATTGCGTGCGGAGCAAAGATCAATTGCTTATCATGCAGACCGTATTTTTTAAAATAAGCCTTATTGTTTATACCTGTATATAGGGCATAATCTACAAGGTGATATACCCATTTTAAATAAACAGATCTGAGCGCATTTTTAAGTCCGGGCTTTTCATCAAGCAAGGTCGAGTCGCCACGGAAAAGTACCGGTATTTTATTTTTAAAATGGCGCATTACTTTTAAGTGGCTTTTGTATGCCCATCCGTAAACTAATACAGTGTCTGGTTTCCGTGCTTCTATATCAGCAATAATAGTGGGATTAACAATACCATTAAAATGATGCGAACCAGGCTCATCTGAGGTGTTTTGCAGCCATTGATAATCATACCCATCTAATAAATTAATATCCCATTTTATAGTTTTATCAAAACCGGGATCATGCTTTTCCATTGAAGCCTCTCCCCACGTGTAAAAAACTTTTACTGATACTTGCTGGGCAAGCAGTTTAAATACGGGGGCATAATACTGTATGGGATGGGTAGTGATAATTGCTAATCGCATGATTATGTTATAGCTAATACCTTATTAAATAACTCGCATTGTTTTTGGGTTGTACTTTTCGCTGTATATTTATTAACCCCTTCTACATCATAATAAGGTACACTAAGTTTGCCAGCCAGTAAACCTGAAAAAAAAGATTTGATACTCGCCTCGATATCTAACGTATTATAACTATAACCTTTTATGCCATAATCGTTTAAAATAGTTAATGCCGAACTTTGCGCGTTAAAAATACCCAACAAAGGTTTTTTTGTTAAAAGGTAGGGGTATAGTTTAGAAGGTGTATATTTTGGATCATCAGATCCGGGTATAAATAAGGCATCAGCCGCCAATAAAGTGTTTAATGAATTGAAATAACTTATCCTGTCTGTAATTTCAATTACATTATTTTCAATACCAAACTTTTTTGCGAGAGGTAATATTGTTGGTTTACCCTGCCCTTTTGGTGCATAGCTGGTGCCAATAAAATAAAGTCTTATTTTACTGTACAATTCAGGTTGTTCTGTTAACCCTTGTTTAAAAGCTTTAAAAAGAGGCGTAATAGCATTATGCATATCAACACCCCCACGGCCGACGTATATTACGTTTTTAAAGTCCGGATCAAGGAGATTAATAAATGCAGACGGGTTATTTATTGCTACATTAATATCAGGCTCAAAACTGCCAAAGGTAATTGTAGCTGCAGGCACGTCTTTAATTTGCGGGTACCTGTTTTTCAGATCTTCAATATAATTTTCAGAGACACTTATCAGGCCGTCAACGCTTTTCATTGCAATAGCTTCGAGGTATTTATGCAATGTATAGGTTAGTTTGTATTTAGGCGGGCGGTGTTCTTTATTATCATAATGATTAGAGTACCGGGGTCCTGCATGTCTATAATATGTGGCACACCAAATTGCTTTTTCCAATGCGCGCCCAATACACATATTGGAAACTGTGTGGTAGAGAAATAGATCAAATCAAATTTTCTCGCTCTCAACAATTCGTCAACTTTTTTACGGTAAAACCAATATGAGCGGAACGCTATGGCGCCAATGCCGGCTTTTGAAGTAATGTTTTTATTTAAAGCTTTTATAGTATGAATTTTAATATCAGCCGGTATAGTTTGTAACAACAAATCATCGGTTTGCATATCGCAATATTGCACATCAACAGTAACAATTTCTGCCTCCCAGCCATATTGTTTAAAATAAGGCAAACTTGTGCGTATGCGCTGCATATCAGGGGTGTTCAACGGCGCAAAATAAGGCGAAATTATTAGCAGGCGTTTCAACAGGTTTGATGTTTATGCAATGTGTGTTCAACGATTTTTAAAAATTTTATACTTTCAAATTCCCAGTTATATTGTTCGTGTCCTAAACGTAAAGCCTCATTTTTAGCCACTGTTAAGAATGGCCTGTCTTTATAATAATTTGAAAGAATTATGGCCATAGCTTTTACATCTCCTGCCGGATAGGTATATCCTATTGTTGGATTTTTTGTTATAAAATCTTTTTGAGCAATAGTATCACTGGCAATAATAGCTAAGCCGGCCTGCATATAAGTGAATAGTTTGTTACTAAGTGCCAAATTATTATGATGTAAGAAGGGTTAATAAATATACAGCGAAAAGTACAACCCAAAAACAATGCGGTTATTTAATAAGGTATTAATCCCGCTATAACATAATCATGCGATTAGTAATTTTGCTACCCATCCCATACGTATTATGCCCCCCGTTTTAAACTGCTTGCCCAGCAAGTATGCAGTAAAAGTTTTTTACGTTTGGAAAACCATAATAATGGAAAGCATGATCCCGGTTTTGATAACTATAAAATGGGATATTAATTTATTAGATGGGTATGATTATCAATGGCTGCAAAACACCTCAGATGAGC
>NZ_JABFCR010000069.1:0-17725 GCF_013087555.1 Mucilaginibacter humi | reverse complement strand
GGAATAGAACATGATTATACGGAAAGACCTGGAGGGCACACCGGCGCTTATTGGGCCAACTCCCTTTCTTATCACTTGCTATTCTTTCATAAATTTATGAATGGGAAGTTTTAATAAGTTTGATTATCACTTATTTTATCTAGGTCTTTAAACAAAAAAGCCTCCCATTTTTCATGAGAGGCTTCCGGGTAAATGATGGGGCTCGAACCCACGACCCTCGGTACCACAAACCGATGCTCTAACCAACTGAGCTACATCTACCGTGTTGGGAGTGCAAATGTATAAATCTTCAGACTAAATGCAAAGCCTTTTTTAATATTACATTAGCCTTACCTGTTTAGCCTTTGTGTATCAGTAAATTTGTATCACTATGGCAGAGCAATTGATAGAATTAAATGTAACAGGGATGCACTGCAATAACTGCGCCCTATCCATACATAAATTATTGGAGAAGAAAGGCTTAAACAACATCCTGGTTGATTTTGCCGGCGAGGAAGTAAAGTTTAGTAACGACGGTACCATACAACTGCCCGAGATAATTAAAGGCATTGAGCAACTTGGTTTTAAAGTGGTTGATGAAGGCACCCAGCACGAGCCAAAATTTTATGAGAAGGTAGAAAACAAGTTTGCTTTCTGCGCGATATTCACCGCTCCCCTGCTTTTGCACATGGTTTTCCCCGGCATATGCTGCATATGCCCATGGTACAATTGCTGTTATGCGTGCCGGTTTTTATTGTAGGCTGCCTGCATTTTGGTAAGAGCGCTTTTCATTCGGTTAAAGGCGGTTTGCCTAATATGGATGTGCTAATCTTTATCGGCTCCACCTCTGCTTTCGTTTACAGTTTGGTGGGTACCATCCAAAACCCGGGCGAACAATACCAATTTTACGAGACCTGCGCCACTATTATTACGCTGGTACTGCTCGGTAACGTTTTCGAGAAACGTTCGGTAAATCAAACTACATCGGCTGTAAAGGACCTGGTTAAATTTCAGCAAGTAAATGCAAACCGGGTTATTGATGGTACCGTCGAGGTGATCAATGCCCGGGATGTACGCGCCGGTGATACGCTGATAGTTAATCATGGTGACAAGATCCCGGTTGACGGTGATATTTTAGAAGGCAGCGCATCTGTTGATGAGGCGATGCTTACCGGCGAAAGCGTACCTGTTGATAAGGAGAAATACGATAAAGTTATAGGTGGGACTATTGTGGTAAACGGTAACTTCCGCATGATTGCTACCAAGGTAGGATCGAACACCATCCTGTCGCAAATTATTGAGTTAATGAAAAAGGCTCAGGCAGCTAAACCACCGGTACAAAAACTGGGTGATAAGGTAGCTTCGATATTCGTACCTGCCGTGATACTTATAGCCGTTATAACCTTTGTGGCTACTTACTTTTTAACCGATAAGGGCCTGCAGGTATCATTAATGAATGCCATAGCGGTGCTGGTGATCTCCTGTCCCTGTGCTATGGGTTTGGCTACACCTACTGCAGTTATGGTTGGGCTGGGTCGTGCGGCAAAGAATGGTATATTGATTAGAGGCGGCGACACTATTGAAGCTGTGGCCAACACCAAATACATTGTATTTGATAAAACCGGAACGCTAACCACCGGCAAGTTCAGCATTAATGATATTAAGGTTGAGGACGGCGTTGATCTGGAACATATACGCGGCATAATTGTAGCTATCGAGGAACGCTCTAACCACCCTATCGCTAAGTCGTTAGTGGATGGGTTGAAGAATCAGCCTAAAAGCAAGCTGATATTACGCAGCGCCACCGAGGAAAAAGGTTTAGGCATGCGTGCCGAAGATGTGGACGGCAATAATTATTTCCTGGGTACTGGTAAAACAGCTAATGAAAACGACTTTAACCTGTCGCTTTATAAAAACCAGTATTGCTGGCACAGATTGCTATTGATGATACCATTAAACCCGAAGCGACATCATTAATAAGCCAGCTTAAGGCGATGGGTATTGTGCCGGTACTATTAAGCGGCGATCGTGAAAACCGCTGCTTAAAGGTCGCCAAAGCTATCGGTATCAACGAGGTGCATGCCGAGAAACTACCCGACGAGAAACTCAGCGTCATCGACATCTATAAGCAAAAGGGTAAAACCGTAATGATAGGCGATGGCATTAACGATGCCCCTGCCCTTACCAAAGCTGATGTTGGTGTCTCTATGAATGATGCCAGCCAGGTAGCTATCCAATCGGCACGGGTTATTTTGCTAAATACCGACCTCGGCTCGGTAGTCAAATTCCTGCAGATCAGCAAGCATACTTTGCTTACCATCAAACAAAACCTTTTTTGGGCATTTGCCTATAATATTGTTGCCATCCCGGTAGCTGCATTAGGTTTCCTGAACCCGATGGTGGGCGCGTTTACCATGGCTTTTTCTGATGTGGTGGTTATTGGCAATTCAATCAGGCTGAAAAGCAAACGGATAGCCCCCCTAACCCCTAAAGGGGGAACAACTAATCAGGATTTTCATTATTTTTAGCCGATATTCCGACTCCTCCTTTAGGGGGCCGGGGGCGAATGATAGAAATTTACACAGACGGTGCATCAAGTGGCAACCCGGGTCCGGGTGGATATGGGGTGATCTTACGCTCGGGGCAGCATTATAAGGAACTGTCGGAAGGTTTCCGTAAAACCACCAATAACCGCATGGAACTACTGGCGGTAATTAAAGGACTTGAAGCTATCAACAAGCCTAACCAAGATGTCATGATCTATTCTGATTCTAAATATGTTATCGATTCGATAGAAAAACGCTGGGTTTACGGCTGGCTGCAAAAGGGTTTTAAAGATAAAAAAACAAGGACCTGTGGCTGCGATACCTCGATATCAGCAAGCTACACAACATCAAATTCACTTGGGTACGCGGGCACAACGGGCACCCCGAAAACGAGCGCTGCGATGAATTGGCGGTAGCAGCAGGTAAGCAAAGAGAGTTGCTGATCGATTCGGTTTTCGAGATGGAAGCGGCTAAAACCAATATGTTTTAACAAGCAAAGTGTTTCATAAAATAGTGAAACACTTTGCAACAGTACAAACAGTTTAAATAACCAAAGTAAGAACCTGTTAATAAGTAACTTATATTCATTTTTTAAGAAAATTAAATTGGAGTAAAATAATTAGCGCGAAACATGTCTAAGTAGCTTAGGTATGTTACTTACTTCCCAACTCAATCACCTGCAGGTCCCGGATCTTGTTTCCTTCGATATTAAAGCGCATTAATGTGCGCACTTTTTGCCAGCCTTGTTTACCTGCCGCGCCGGGGTTTAGATGCAGGCAGTTTATCTTTTTATCATAGATTACCTTTAAAATATGCGAGTGACCCGATATAAACAGTTGCGGCGGATTAGCATAGATCTCCGCTCTAATCCGCAGATCATATCTATCCGGGTAACCACCAATATGTGTCATCCAAACATCCATATCTTCGCATTTAAATCGCAGATTTTCTCGATAAACCTGGCGGATCTCTTTGCCATCAATGTTGCCATAAACCCCACGTAAAGGTTTAAAAGCAGCCAGTTGATCTGCCAGTTCTATATTTCCAAAATCGCCGGCGTGCCAGATCTCGTCGCAGTCCTCGAAATGCTTGAATACGGCATCGTCAAGGTAGCTGTGGGTGTCAGAGATTAAGCCTATGCGGGTCATTCGAATTTATGTTATGCGTCATCGCGAGCGTGGCGTGGCGATCTCTACACGAAAGGTAGCTAAGCCGCCTACCGTGTAGAGATTGCCTCACTCGTTCCTCGTTCGCAATGACGCGCTTGTCTAAAATATCGTAAAAAACGGCTTTAACGCCCCTTCATACTGCTGCGAATATACTTTTGGCTCTGGTAAATAACAAACCATTCATCCATTTTCTTTTCTTTCGTTAATGTAAATATCAATATTTCCCTATGGGGATCTGAATCTGGGTAAGATAAAACATTTATGGCCTGCTTTAAATTCAAACCGTTATCAACAGCCATCACTTTAACTAACTGCGCGGTTTGCAAGGGCAGTATCAGCCAAAA
The DNA here is from genome assembly GCF_013087555.1 of Mucilaginibacter humi. Classification (NCBI taxonomy): domain Bacteria; kingdom Pseudomonadati; phylum Bacteroidota; class Sphingobacteriia; order Sphingobacteriales; family Sphingobacteriaceae; genus Mucilaginibacter; species Mucilaginibacter humi. The sequence goes on along the minus strand of NZ_JABFCR010000069.1, from coordinate 13,687 downwards.
CTCACCGGTATCGCTTAAATGTTTTCGGGTGGATGCTACCAGCGTTTCAAAAAAATCCGCATCGGTATGCTTGGCTAAACTCTTTTTTACCCCCGGCGATTCTAACGAATTAATGTAGAATGGCGGGTTAGAAACGATCAGGTCATATTTACTGCCGGGATGTTTATTAAAATAGCTTTCAAAGCTATCGGCATATAAATTCAACCGGACTGCAAATGGCGAGCCCGCAAAATTGCGCCCGGCAGTTGCTGAAGCAGTTGCATCTATTTCAACAGCATCGATATTTGCATTAGCAAACCGTTGCGCCAGCATTAAAGCAATTACCCCGGTGCCGGTGCCAATATCTAATATTGTCTTGGGTTGATCTGCCTCCGCCAAAGCGCCCAACAGTACCCCATCGGTATTGATCTTCATGGCGCAGCCGGTTTGGTCAACGTTAAATTGTTTAAAGCGGAACATTAGGCGAATGTATTAAATAATACCCGTGCATGTCATTTCGAAACGAGGAACGAGTGAGAAATCCTATACGTGCGACCTGTCCTGCGTATAAGATTTCTCGCTACGCTTCGAAATGATAATTTGGATTTAGTTTACTTCTCGTAAAATTCAATAGGCAATCCATCCGGATCAGCAAAAAAGTAAAACGCTTGCCGGTAAACTCATCTATGCGGATCGGCTCCACAATAACACCATCGGCAACAATAGCTGCTACTGCATCATCAATATTATCCACCTCGAAAGCTAAATGGCGCAGGCCGGCAGCTTCAGGTCGCGATGGCCTTGGTGTTGGGTCGGGAAAGAAAAAAGCTCGATCTGGTATAAGTTGCCCACTTCCAGATCAAGCTTGTATGATTTGCGCTCCGCGCGATAGTTCTCCTGTAGTATTTTAAATCCGAGTATCTGCGTATAAAAGTGCTTCGACCGTTCGTAGTCTGAGCATATTATAGCGATATGGTGTACCCGGTTAATCTTCAGCATTTAGTCTCCTAATATCACATGTAATACGTTATCGTATACGAGTTTAACATCCATGATGTTCCCAAAAGGTTCTTCGTCAATTGTTAAATTACCCAGATGAGTAACCGTACCCAATAAACTAAATTCAACTTCGCTGGTAGCCATCAGCTCGATAAAGCGCTCCTGATCGGCCGGTGCTACGCTTACCACTACCCTGCCTTGTGCCTCGCCAAACAGGAAAGCATCTTTACGGATAGAACCGTCTGATACGATATCAAAGCCCAAGCCATTCGGCAGGGCCGACTCAACCAACGTAACAAACAAGCCACCGTCGGCCACATCATGTGCCGACTGGATCATTTTATGTTTGATCAGCTCTTTAACTACCTGCTGCATATCGTATTCTTTATCGATATCAAAATGCGGCGCAGGTGCAGCAAGTATTTTATGGTACGATGCTAAGTATTGTGACGATGCGATATCGTTAACCGATTCACCAATTAAGTAAATTAAATCATCAGGCTGTTTAAAGTCAGACGTCATGATATTGCTGATATCATCCATCACACCTAACATACCAATGGTTGGTGTAGGAAATACCGGACCATCATCTGTCGACTGGTTATAAAAACTCACGTTACCGCCTGTAACCGGGGTTTCAAATTTGCGGCAGGCCTCGCCCATCCCTTTTATGGCGCCAACAAACTGCCAGTAAACTTCAGGAACATAAGGGTTACCAAAGTTTAAGCAATTGGTTATAGCCACTGGCTCGCCACCGGCGCAGGTAATATTACGTGCAGCTTCAGCCACCGCTATAGCTGTACCTTTCTGCGGATCGGCATATACGTAGCGTGAGTTGCAATCAACTGTTATGACAATGGCTTTATCGGTACCAATAACATTCACCACAGCCGCGTCGCTTGGGCGGTTGGTGGTCATGGTTGATACCCCCACCATCGAGTCGTATTGATCACTAACCCAGCGTTTTGAAGCAATGTTTGGGTGCGATATTAAATGCTCGGCCACGTCTAATAAATTAGCAGGCTCAGGTACATCATCAATTTTAAATTTCTGATTTTCGGCAAAATAAGCAGGCTCTCGGTATTCGCGCTCATAAACTGGCGCTCCGCCGCCTAATACCAGTCATCAGCAGGTACATCGGCAACCAATTTACCGCCTGCATAATATTCCGTGCGTTTGGTATCGGTAACCTCGCCTATAATGGCGCAGTTAAGATCCCATTTATCAAAAACAGCTTCAACTTCTTTTTCGCGGCCTTTGTGTACCACGATCAGCATCCGCTCCTGAGATTCTGATAACAAGATCTCAAAAGGTTTCATATTTTCCTGGCGTGTTGGCACTGCATCTAAATTAATGCGCATACCATGCTCACCCTTGGCAGACATTTCTGAGTTTGAGCAGATAATACCTGCCGCGCCCATATCCTGCATACCAACAACGGCGCCGGTTTTAATAACTTCTAAAGTAGCTTCCAATAACAATTTCTCCTGGAACGGGTCGCCTACCTGTACGGCCGGCAAATCGTTAACAGAATCCTCGGTAATATTTTTTGATGCGAATGCCGCGCCATGGATCCCGTCTTTACCTGTAGCCGAACCTACGATATAAACCGGGTTACCAACACCATATGAGGTTGCGGATACGGTTTCGCCGGCCTTAACAATACCGGCCGAGAAAGCGTTGACCAACGGATTTATATTATAGCAATCGTCAAAAAACAACTCGCCGCCAACAGTTGGTATACCAAAGGCGTTACCATAATGGCTGATGCCCTTAACAACACCTTTAATTAGCCATTTGGTTTTATCCAGGTTAATATCGCCAAAACGCAGTGAGTTTAGCTGCGCGATGGGTCTTGCTCCCATGGTAAAAATATCGCGGTTAATACCGCCAACACCTGTAGCAGCACCACGGTAAGGCTCTAACGCCGATGGGTGGTTGTGCGATTCTATTTTAAATGCGCAGCCTATGCCATCGCCTAAGTCAACCAAACCTGCATTTTCTTCGCCGGCTTTGGCCAGCATACGCGGACTATCTTTTGGTAAAGTTTTTAACCAGGTGATTGAGTTTTTGTAGGAGCAGTGCTCGCTCCACATTACAGAGAATATAGATAACTCGGTAAAGTTGGGTACGCGGCCCAGTATTTCTATTATTCGGTCGTATTCGGCGGGTAATAAGCCTAAATCTTTGGCTGTTTCAACGGTGGTAAGTTCTTGGGTCTCCAATGTTGTATTGTTTTTTTGAAAGGATGCCCAAAAGTAAGAAAAAAAAGGTGAAAGGATTAAAAGTAAAAGGCAAAAGGTTGAGGTAAAAGTTAAATAGCACCCTCATCTATCCCGCTCGTTCAAAACAACTTTTACCTTTCGCCTTTTTTGCCTTTTGGCTTATAAAAAATTATTCGCTGAAAGTAAAATTAACCGGCAACGTAAGTTTTACCCGAACCGGCTGACCGTTTTGCTTACCCGGTATCCACGGTTTAGCTAATTTTAAAACACGTGCAGCTTCTTCGTCAAGGCCATAGCCGGGGCCACGTTCTACGTGGATATTTGATAAATGCCCGTCCCTTTCCACTATAAAACTTACCATTACCCGGCCACCAATTTCATTATCTAATGCCCGGCGCGGGTAGCGTATGGTGTTTTGCAAAAACTTTGTCCAGCTGGTAGTGCCGCCAACCGGTTGTGGCATTATTTCGGCTGTCAAAAATTCTTTATCGGGTGATTCTCCTGCACCGTTGCCTAAACCTTCACCTCCTTTTCCGGGATTATCAATTGGCGCAATGCCTTGTCCAGCACCTTTTATTGTTTCCTGACCAATTACACCGGTAAGCTCAGCTATTTTAGGCAGTTCTTCGGCCTTAGGGTCTTCTACCACAACCGGTGGTATAAACCCGGTAGTATTAACTGGTGTTGCAGGTAAAGCCGCTGCTGCTTTGGGTTGTTCAACTTTGGGTTTTGGGGGTTCTATTTTCTTGACAGGCGGTATTTGATAAACCGGATCATTATTGACTTGTACCATCCGTTCAGTAGCAGGTTTTACCCTGATTAAAACACCAGTGACAGCAGTCGCGGTTATCACTGTAGCGAAAGCAATCAGCATGGCTTTAACTACTGTATCGGCATAATGTTGCCTGATGTAGTAAGCGCCATATTCTTTGTTACGTTTTTCAAATACAAGTTCGAGCCACTCGGACTTGCACAAATTAAAGTTTGAGATAAGCATAATGGTTAAAATTTAAGTTATATCAATATTAACGCTTACCAAATATTAATTGTTGCAACAAAGTTGCTTTTTACAATTATTGTAATGATTAGACTCTCTCATTTTTACTAAAGCAACAAGCAAAGGATTTTGCTGAAAAGAATTCAATTTTAATGCAACAATATTGCAATTGTATGTTTTCTAAAAATCTCTCTAAAACAAAAAAGCTGCCCCGATTTTGTCGGGACAGCTTCATCTTAAACAATTCTATGAACTTTCCTAATTAGAATGCATAAACAGCAGCTAACAAAAATTGAGAAGCTGATTTAGTAGCAGCACCATTGCTGTCAGTAAACGGACCAGCACTGTTGTTGTCCAATCTAACTTCAGGAATGAAAGTTAACGGACCTGATTTGATGTTAGCAGTAAAAGTAACGGCGGTTGTAGCTTCTGAACCTGCTGCCGAGAATTTGAAATACTCGCCGCGTAAACCTAAAGCAACACCTTTAGCTACAGTTACGTTAGGATAGATTGCTACGCCTTTGTAGTTAGGTAAGCCATTACCGGTTTTGTTAGCTGCATTTAAGCCTAATTTAAACGCGTCTGTAATCTGGTAAGCAGTTGTTAAATCCAAGAGTGTACCTGATGCAGGCCCTGATAATACGTTTAAGTAAGCAGTCCAGCCTTTAACAGGTGATAACATTAACTGCGCGCCAACAGTATTGATTCTGCTGGTTGCGGTATATACGTTCCAGTCGTCATTAAATACACCTACCATTAAGCTGGCAGCCGGCGAGAAAGTGAAAGTAGCTTTAACACCTGCGTTTTGGAACGGGCCGTTAGTAAACAGGTATGAAGTTGAATAGTTAAAGTTGCCTACAGGGCTGATTACTTCATAACCAATAAACGTTCCGAAATAACCACCGGCTAAACTGAAGTTATCGGTTATATCATAAGATACGTTTAAGTTTTGGATGTGGTATGACTCGCCACTAACCACAGGTATTGATTGATACTGTCCTCTCGGGCCAAAAGATATTTCACCCATAAATGATGCTTTACCTACTTTTTCTTAACACCAAGGTCAAGCATTCCTATTGAGAAAGAGTTTTGATCGGTAGCAAAACTGGTTGGGATATTAGTGTGGCCAGAAAGATCATACTTATAATAAGCATCTACCGAACCCCAGATTACAAGTGGAGCATCACCTGTGGTTTTAACCGTATCCTGCGCTTTTGATGCCGGGCTAAATGCAGATACACTAAGTAATAATAGTAATAATTTTTTCATGATTTGATTGATAAGTGTTTAATTAATAATTGTTGTTTAATTGATAATTGTTGTTTGATTGATATATTAAAATTTAATTATTTGCACGTTTACAAAACTATTGCCATCAGGCTTAACTATTTATTAACTAACTGACCTTCATTTATTTATCTTTCAATTCTCTTTTCTGCAACAGTTATCATCCTACCAAAATGACGTGGTCTTTTATCAATAAGGACAAGACTTGTTATTAAAAAATAACCTTATAACAAACCCTTGTACAATTGATAACTGCGTGGCAATTATCAGCCGCACAAGGGTTTTAATATATAATATCCTTAAGCCGTTACTTTAGTTCCTTTATCAAAAAGGCCGCTTAAACTGATATCGTCATCCGTTACCGGGTATACCTCAACACCATGATCAAACATATCTATACCGCCCACACCAAGCTCGCCATGTTCTTCAACACGCAATCTCCATGGATTAGGTAATTTGTTAATGATATACATCATGGTAATTGCAACCACAAATGTTGCGATAGCGACTGTAAAAGTTCCGATAGCTTGCGCTTCTAATACGCTTGCACCACCACCATAAAATAAACCTGTTACAGGTGCGCTATTATCCGGTCCGGCAACACCTGTTACACCGTATTGACCAGAAGCGAATAAACCTAATGATAAGGTACCCCAGATACCGCAGAAACCGTGTACAGATACTGCACCAACCGGATCGTCAATACGTAACCACTCGATAAAGTTCATTGCTGCGTATACTAAGAAACCTGCAACGGCACCTAATGCAAGCGCGCCAAGCGGGCTAACCCAATAGCAAGGGCAGGTAATAGCAACCAAACCACCTAACAAACCATTTAAGGTATAACCTAAATCAAATTTGCCTTTTGTAGGGCCCCACCATAATCCGGCTAACATAGCCATCATACCGCCAGAGCAGGCTGCAAGCGTTGTATTGGCAGCAACGCGGCCTATACCCTGTACATCCATACCTGATAATGTACTGCCCGGGTTAAAACCGTACCAGCCGAACCAAAGAATAAATGTACCAATAGCTGCTAATGCCATATTGTGTCCCGGTGGCATTCCTCCTTTTTCTTTGTCGTCGCGGGCAAATATTCTGCCTAAACGCGGGCCTAATACAATTGCACCGGCCAATGATGCTACCCCGCCAATAGTGTGTACTACGGTTGAGCCTGCAAAATCGCGGAAGCCCCGGCCTAATCCCGGTAAGAAACCGGTTGGTGTACCCATGGTTACCGGGAAGCCATCAGGTCCCCGGCCCAGTGGCCAATTATTGGATAGATAAATCCTGTAATCCCTATACTATAAAGGATATCGCCACGGAAGCTTGTACGGCCGATCATTGCACCAGATACAATGGTTGAGCAGGTATCAGCAAAAGCATATTGGAAGATCCAGTGCGCCAGGATAGGTACGCCGTAAGCTTCGTAAGTTGCTGGCGTGTTTTGTAAGAAGAACCAGTTTTTACCATCGGCTCCACCCCATCCTATAAATCCGTTACCATGGCCAAACATAAATGCGTAACCAACGGCGTAGAATAAAATACCGCAAAGGCAGGTATCATATATACACTCCATTAAAACGTTAACAGTTTCTCTTTTACGTGCGAAACCAGCTTCAAGCATTACGAAACCGGCTTGCATACCAAAAACTAAGAAAGCAGCAACCAATGTCCAAACTGTATTTATTGAATTCATTATTGAAGTTTCAATATCTGTTGGTTTTGCGGCGTCAGCAGCGTGGGCTGCCGTAGGTAATAATCCGGGGATAGTAAACATTGCTGTCACTACTAAGCCTAAGCCAATCATTTTTCCAGTTAAAATGGTCGCCCCCAGCGCCCATTTCTCCCTCGTCAATCCGCGAAATGCGGTGAACAGGGTGAATTTTGGTTGTTTTACTTTCATCTTGTTGTTGATTTTTGTGAATTAGTTAAATGTGATTTTGTTTTTAATATATTATGGTAAGCGTTGTTGCAAGTTTATCGGTTAAATATTAACATTATCGTTGTTGAAATATCAGTTTGTTAATATTTTCATAAAATTATGTACGAATTTTATAAAAAACAATAGTTTGATTAAAATAATTGCATTAAAACTGTAATTATTACAAAATATATAAATTTAGTAGTCTTATTTATGAGTTTTTTAAATAATTTTTAATTGAAAAACTATAAGTAATATAATTTACACAATTATTTAACACTAAAATATTTGATTTAATTGCATTTAACCTGATTTAATTCCGATTTAATCGTTAAATCGTTACAAAATATTAAACAAACACCATTTTTGATTATAAAAAAATACAAAAAATGTAAATAACTAGTCCAATCTTAAAAAAAAACACGCTCACATAAAGATTTTTGAAAAAAATATTAATCTTTTATAATTCCTTTAATAATTACCTTTTATTTTAAAGTATAATTCTAATTTTGAGGTAAACCATCAAAACTAAAACGCAAATCATGCCTAATATTCGTTTTCAAGCCCTACAGGCGGTATTAACCCGTACAATTCCTGAAGTAAAGTTCCCTTCTTCAAAAATTTCTGACTTTTATGGAGCAAATGTGTTCGATATCAAGAAAATGAAGGAGCTTCTGTCAAAAGAGGCTTATAATAGTATAGTAAACTCGATAGAAAAAGGAGAACCGATACCGCGGGATATGGCTGAACAGGTTGCTACGGCCATGAAATCATGGGCTTTAGGTAAAGGCGCTACCCATTACACACACTGGTTCCAGCCACTTACCGGCACCACCGCCGAGAAACACGACTCATTTTTTGAACCTACTGCCGACGGCGGCGCTATTGAAGTATTTTCTGGCGATGCGCTGGCACAACAGGAGCCCGATGCTTCGAGTTTCCCAAGCGGCGGTATCCGCAATACTTTTGAAGCACGGGGTTATACTGCGTGGGACCCATCATCGCCTGCATTTTTAATGGCACGTACCTTGTGTATCCCCACCGTCTTTGTATCCTACACCGGCGAGGCCCTTGATTATAAAGTACCATTGTTAAAAGCGGTTAGCGCTTTAGATAAAGCAGCGGTTGATGTTTGCCATTATTTTGATAAAGGCATTGAAAAAGTAAACGCATCATTAGGTATTGAGCAGGAATACTTTTTAGTTGACCTGGCTTTGTTTAATGCACGCCCTGATCTGCACCTAACCGGCCGCACCTTATTTGGCCATATGTCTGCAAAAACCAGCAGTTAGAGGATCATTACTTTGGATCGATACCTGAACGGGTATACGCCTTTATGCAGGACATGGAAACCGAATCATTATTACTAGGGATCCCATTAAAGACACGCCATAACGAGGTTGCGCCCTCACAATTTGAGTGCGCCCCTATTTATGAAGAAATTAACCTGGCTATAGACCACAACCAATTATTAATGGACCTGATGGACCGCGTAGCCAAGCGCCATAACTTTAAGGTGCTACTGCATGAGAAACCTTATGCTGGCATCAACGGCTCGGGGAAGCATAACAACTGGTCGATGATTACCAACACCGGTAAAAACTTATTATCGCCGGGCAAAACGCCTAAGAACAATTTAATGTTCCTGACGTTTTTTGTGAATACTATTAAAGCTGTATATGAGCATGCCGATCTGTTGCGGGCATCTATAGCATCAGTAAATAATGACCACCGCCTGGGTGCCAACGAAGCCCCACCTGCTATTATATCTATATTCCGGGCAGTCAGCTAAGCGAACTTTTGGATGAGATAGAAACTTCCCGCATCAGTAAAAAAGTTAAGGATGAGGCTTTACTATGGCAGGGCATCCCTAAGATCCCGCAAATATTAAAAGACAATACCGACCGTAACCGTACATCACCATTTGCGTTCACGGGTAATAAATTTGAGTTGCGCGCCGTTGGTTCGTCGGCTAACTCGGCCAGCCCTATGACTATCCTTAACCTGATTGTTGCTGATCAGCTTAAAAAATTCAAATACGATGTAGATAAGTTATTAAAGAAAGGCGAGAAGAAAGATGTCGCTTTATTAATGATCATCAAAAAATACATCAAAGAATCAAAAAGCATCCGTTTTGAAGGTAATGGTTATAGCGAAGAATGGGAAAAAGAAGCGGCGGCAAGAGGTTTATCAAACTTTAAAACCACACCAAAGGCCCTTGACGCATTTATATCAGAGAAATCTGAAATATTATATGCTGAAAATGCGGTATTTACTAAACGCGAAGCACATGCCCGCCATGAAATACTTTTAGAGGCTTTTTATAAAAAATTACAGATAGAGGCCCGCGTTATTGGCGAACTGGTAATGAACATCATTATCCCATCAGCAATTGATTACCAAAGCAAGCTGGTTGAAAATGCCAAAGGCTTAAAGGACCTTGGGTTGGACAAATCAGCTTACCAGGTACAGTTAGATATTATAAACAAGATTGCCGAGCATGTTAATTTCATCAAAGAAAACTGCGACCAAATGGTAGCCGAGCGTAAAAAGGCAAATGATATTGAGGACCTGCGCGAAAAAGCTATTACTTATGATGAAAAGGTAAAATCATACTTCCAACCCATACGTTACCACGTAGATAAGCTGGAGCAATTGGTTGACGACTCGTTGTGGCCGCTGCCAAAATTCAGAGAATTACTATTTATTAAATAGTAATCAAGCCTTCCTGAGAAATCCGGAAGGCTTTTTTATTATAAAACCTATATTTGCCGCATGGTTTCTTCGCAAAGATATGATCAACGGGGCGTGTCGGCCTCAAAAGACGATGTACACAACGCTATAAAGAATATTGACAAAGGGATTTTCCCTAAAGCATTCTGTAAGATAGTACCCGATATTTTAACCAACGACCCTGAGTATTGCAACATTATGCATGCTGACGGAGCGGGTACAAAATCATCATTAGCCTATACTTACTGGAAAGAAACCGGCGATATATCCGTATGGCGCGGTATAGCACAGGATGCTATTATCATGAACCTTGATGACCTGCTTTGTATAGGCGCAATAGATAATATATTATTATCATCAACCATCGGCAGGAACAAAAACGTGATACCGGGCGAAGTAATTGCTGCTATTATAAATGGTACCGAAGAAATATTAGCCGAATTAAGGGATGCCGGTATAGGTATCTACTCGACAGGTGGTGAGACTGCCGATGTAGGCGACCTGGTACGTACCATAATAGTAGACTCGACAGTTACCTGCCGGATGAAGCGCAGCGATGTGATATCGAACGATCGTATAAAACCGGGCGACGTTATTGTAGGGCTGGCATCATACGGCCAGGCAAATTATGAAAGCGAATATAATGGAGGTATGGGATCGAACGGATTAACATCTGCGCGCCATGATGTTTTTAATAAAACCATAGCTGATAAATATCCCGAAGCTTATGACGCCGCTATTCCTTATGAATTAATATTCTCGGGTACAAAATCACTTACTGATGCTATTGCTATTGGTAATGGTCTATCAGTTAATGCAGGTAAACTGGTATTATCAGCAACCCGTACTTACGCACCTATCATCAAAAAAATATTAGATCAATACCGGAGCCAGATAAACGGCATGGTACATTGCAGTGGTGGTGCGCAAACCAAGGTGTTGCACTTTGTTGATGACCTGCATATTATTAAAGATAACCTCTTCCCTATCCCACCCTTATTTAAGCTGATACAGGAAGAATCAAAAACCAGCTGGCAGGAAATGTACAAGGTGTTTAACATGGGGCACCGCATGGAGCTGTATGTACCTGAAGAGATTGCAGCTGACCTGATAAAGATCTCGCAAAGTTTTGGTGTTGAAGCACAAATTATTGGCCGTGTTGAGACTGCCTCAAAGAAACAAGTTACCGTTCGCTCTGAATTTGGCGAATTTGTTTATAATTAGAGGTTGGTGTTAATTAGTGATTAGTTAATCTTGCGTATAAAGAAAAACCCGGCCAAAAGCCGGGTTTTCTTTTTGAAGTGTTAGTTATGTTTAAAACAACGTAAACTCTACACGACGGTTTTGTTGACGACCTTTTGCAGTTTTGTTAGTTGCAATTGGCTGAGTTTCGCCATAACCTGTAGCTTCAATACGTGATGCGTTGGCACCTTTATCTACAAGGTAGTTTTTCACAGATTCGGCACGTGCCTTAGATAATTTCATGTTAGCATCGTTTGATCCAACATTATCTGTGTGACCGGCTAATTTCAAGCTAAAGTTTTTGTCAATTAATAATTGAGCAACCCTGTTTAAACTTGGGAATGAATGTGCACGGATTGTTGCTTTACCAAAGTCAAACTCAAGGTTACGGATAGCTTCTCTAACTATTTTTCTATCCTCTTCGGTTACAAAAACTTTAGTAACAGGTGCTGGTGCAGGGGCTACTGCAAGCGGACAACCTGCGCCATCAACTTTTACGCCAGAAGGAGTACCGGGACATTTATCAAAAAAGTCAGACACACCATCACCATCACTATCAGCAGTGTATTTTGCAAGATTAGCTGTAGCTGCGGCCATATCAGCTCTCAACTGATCATTTGCTGCTTTTTGAGCGTCGATTTGACGTTGCAACCTTGCCTCTTCAGTTAAATATTCGTTTTGAATAGAAACAATTGGGTTAGCCCACTGTAAATGTGGTTTTGATTTTGCGCCCAAAGAAAACTCTATACCGCCATAACCATATGAATAGTGACTGGTTTTAGGATATTGATTAACACCGTTAAAGCTGCTCGCATCAATAAAGTTTTCATTATAACCTAAGTTTATAGCAACTGCATCGCTAACTCTGAACTTAACCCCTGCACCTAATGGCATAACCAAAGCAGATGATTTAAAAGAAGAAGTTGATGCTGTAGGGAAACTGCTATCAGTGTAACCAGTAACAGTAGGTTCATAATATACTACACCTAAACCGGCGTTTAAGAAAAATTGCACTGCATTTTTACGACGTAGATAATCAACTGTAGCAAAGTTGAATACACCGCTTAAAGCAACCTGGTTAAATTTAGTACTAAACGCTTTGTAACGATTACCGTTGGTGTTGGTAATGTAAGGTACATTTGAAGACACACCTCCTTTTACCGTACCACCATTGTAATCAAGTTGTAAACCAAACGAGTGCACGAGCTGTTTTCTGATGGATAGGCCATAACCCAAAGTTGGTTCCCAGTGGTCAAAGCCATTATGTCCGCCTGTTGCCAGTATTAATGATGGCAAACCCGCATTGATGCCAAGCGACCGGTGTTGTAAGCACCAACGCCCGAAAATGGTTTAACAGATTCACTGCTCACAGTGTCGGAAGTTTGGGCTAATACGCTACCGCCTAACAGGACCCCTGTCATCATAAGGGCGGCTTTTTTTAAATTTGTTTTCATACTTGTTGTTTTAGTTGATCTTTCCTAATAAGGGTAAGTTAACCTGTACAGGCAATTGCAATGCCATAAACCAAACCTGCTACAACTTGCTATATAATAACAAAGTCCAATTATTGTAATTACAATAATTGGACTTAATACTATACAATTGTATGATATGAAACAGAAAAAGAGCAGTATTAAACCGCGCTTTTTCTAAAGCCTGAGTAATATCAGCTATGATATCGTCTACTTTTTCTAACCCGGTAGAGATCCGGATCAACCCCGGCGTAATACCAACACTTAACTGTTGCTCGCTGGTTAACCTTGAATGGGTAGTACTTGCCGGGTGCGAAGCAATACTGCGACTATCACCCAGATTAGCGGTGACAGAAAGAAGTTGCAACGCGTCAAGAAATTTGCGACCTGCTTCTACACCACCTTTTATCTCCATGCAAAACACACCTCCACCTGCTGTCATTTGTTTTTTGGCAATTTCATACTGCGGATGACTCGGCAAAAAGGATACTTTACGGATGCAACATGTGGATTATCTTGTAGGGTTTCGGCAACTTTTAATGCGTTTTCACAATGGCGCTGCATACGCACATCAAGTGTTTCTAAACTCTTGCTTAATACCCGTGCGTTAAATGGCGACAACGTCGGCCCGGTATTACGGCAAAACAAGTAGATCTCTTTTATAAGGTCTGCACGGCCGACAACAACACCACCCAGTACCCTGCCCTGTCCGTCTATCCATTTAGTAGCCGAGTGTACAACCAGGTCGGCACCATAGTCAATAGGCTTTTGCAATAACGGAGTCGCAAAGCAATTATCTACATTTAAAATAAGGTTATGTTTTTAGCAA
>NZ_JABFCR010000007.1:0-57172 GCF_013087555.1 Mucilaginibacter humi | reverse complement strand
CAATTATTAACCTTATCACTGCGGCCATAAACCGGATAACCAATTAACCTTAAAATGAAAAAGCTTATTAATGTTACAAGTTTGCTATTTCTCTCTGCTGCAGGCTTATTTGCCCAGGATTCACAGAAAAAATTGAAAGATGTACAGGCCAATAATTTCTGGCACCATCCCCGGTAAAAATTGACGGCAAGCTTAATGATTGGAACGACGAGTTTCAAGCCTATAACAAAAGCACCCACTTATATTATACAATCGCTAACGACGAGAAAAATCTTTACCTGGTTGTAAAAACATCAGACATGACCACCAAAGCCAAAATTGCAGCAGGTGGTTTAACACTGGCAATTAATACGGCGGGTAAAAAGAAAGAGCAAGATACCTATAGCCTTACGTTCCCGCTGCGCTCAACAATGGGCAGGCCAGGGCGGCGGACCGGGAGGCGCTACGGGCGGTGGTATGCGGTTGATGACATTTGGCGGCCCGGGTGGCGGTGGCCGGCCTGCAGCACCCGATTCGGCAATGCAAAAAGCGATGCAAGACCGTGTTATCAACGCCGCTAAAGAAATTAAAATTTTTGGTTTTAAAGACATCCCTGATTCATTGATAGCTATCTACAACGAATACAATATTAAAGCAGCTATAAACTACGACAAAGACGGCGCCTTTATTTATGAATTAGCGGTTCCGCTTAAGTTAATGGCATTATCAATTGATGATAGCAAAGAGTTAGCTTATAATATTAAACTTAATGGCCTGCAATTAAATTTCAGGATGATGTCGGATAATGGTGGCGGCCCTCCGGGAGGAGGTGGGGGTGATGGTCCCGGCGGCGGTATGCGTACCATGAGTTTTGACGGCCCGCGCGGCCCTATGGGCGGCGGCGGTAAAAATAGCATAGATTTTCAGGACCTGATAAGCCCAAACGATTTTTGGGGCAAATACACTTTAGCAAAAAAATAAGAGACTGCTAACAAACATAATGAGAAGAATAATTACCATAGGGATTTTAATACTGTTATCGGCAAGCTTATTTGCGCAGGAAACACCAGCCAAAAAACTGAAAGATGTACAGCCGGGCAATATGCGCGCACCATCGGCAATAAAAATTGATGGTAAACTTGGCGAATGGAATAATAATTTCCAGGCCTACAATCGCGCTACACGGATAGTTTATATTTTATGCAATGATGATAAAAACCTATACACGGTAGCTAAATCAACCGACTTTACAACTACCGCTAAAATTATATCCGGAGGTATAACACTAACCATTAACACTGACGGTAAGAAGAAAAGTAAAGATGGCTATAGTGTAACCTTCCCGGTAATTGAACACCCAGAGCTGTTAGCCGGGGGCATGAGCAACCGTTTTGAAAACCGCAATGCGGGCGCGGATACAGAACTGATGCGTACAGTACATCAGCGTACAATTCTTGCCGCTAAACAAATTAAAGTTTTAGGTATTAAAAGCATACCTGATACTATCATATCCATTTATAATGAACACGGTATAAAAACGGCTATAAATTTTGATGGCGCTGATTTAACTTTTGAAATGGCAATACCACTCAGGCTAATCAACCTTACGGTTGATAATGCCAGAGAGTTCGCTTACAATGTTACATTAACCGGTTTCCGGGTTGAAGGCCGAAACCCGGGTGGTGGAGGTGGCGGAGGACACGGAGGTGGTGGGCGAAATGCGCTAGACTTTATGGACTGGTAACCCCCAGCGATTTTTGGGGAAAATACACTTTAGCAAAAAAACAATAATACACTACCTATACTCACATTATACAACAAAACACAACCAATGAAAAAAGTACTCACTATAGTCTTCGTGATCTTGTTATCGGCATCGGTATTTGCCCAGCAGGAACGCGAAAACAGGCCCAACATCCCTGCGCGACCGGCCACTACCCCGCTACCTCCGCCGTTACCTGTAAGGGATGTAAGTGGTATTGTAAAGGATGCGAGCGGGCAAACCGTTGTTGGCGCTACTGTTATATTAAAATCAACAAAGGATACTATAAGTGTTGCTACTAATGAAGATGGCGTGTTTATTATTAAGGGTGTAAAACAAAACACCTTTAATATTACCATAAAATACGTAGGTGCACTGCCATTTGTACAGAAATATGCCTTTAGCGATACCAAAAAGAACGTTGTTTTAGATCCGATTACGCTTAAAACGGATGCTAAAGAACTGGCGCTGGTAACCATTAATGGCACCCCAAGCGTAACGTATAAAACAGATACGGTTGAGTATCGCGCCGCCGACTACAAGGTGCGTGAAAACGCGACCGTGGATGAGTTGCTGAAAAAAATGGAGGGCATGGAAGTTGGTACAGACGGATCATTAACCCACCGGGGACAGGAAGTAGTAAAAGCTAAATTAAACGGTAAAGAATACTCAGGTGGCAGTGTGGCCCGGGCCATACAAAATCTGCCTGCAGACATCGTTGAAAAAATACAGATTGTTGATGATTATGGCGACCGGGCGGCACGCACCGGCGTTAAAGAAGGCGACCCGCAAAAGGTATTGAATATCACCACCCGGGCCGATAGATCGGTAGGTAATACGGCGCGCCTTACTACCCAATATGGTAGTGCAGGAAGATATAACGCACAGCTTTTTGCACAACGCATTAACGCTAATCAGCAATTGGGTATAATAGGAAACTTACGTAATACCGTGCTGGGGGTATCATCCAACGGCTTGCAGGGTGGCGCTACCAATGATGGTGGCGGCGGTAGTGGAGTAGGTGCAAACGCCCGCGGCGGTGGTGGTAATGGCGGTGGCGGAAACGGCGCAAGTGGTGGTACCACTAAATCAGGTTCGCCGTCATTTAACTATCGCGATCAATGGAGTAAAAATGTGCAGGTAATAGGAAGTTACGCCTACAATTTCAGGAATAACAACGCTTTAAATGATAGCTACGGAACCAACTATATTACCAATGGTACCTTTGTGAGGAAAAGCAATTCTGAAAATGACAGCAAATCGCACAATTTACGTTATGAGATGGATATTAACCTTGATAGCGCCAATTATTTACAGTTAACACCAACTTATAGCTACAGCAGCTCATCATCCATGAACACGTCATTTAGTGACGCGGTAAATAACTACCCGGCAACGGCATTTCGTCAGGCTTATTTTGAGCACAGGGTTGATGATGGTACAAATTCAAGTACAAATACCAGCAGTAGCTACGGGCTTAGTGCGTTTTACCTGCATGTGTTTAAAAAACCCAAAAGAAACTTCTCTTTAAGCTTAAGTATTAATCATTCAACCTCTGATGCTAATGGCGAACAAAACACCAAATACAAGTATTATGCCGACGAAACCTTAAATACCCACATTACAGCACTCGACTCGATAGCACATAGTACAACTACCCGCACTAACGCGAATACCAACTACTCGGCTACGATGACCTATGTTGAACCCCGGGCAAGGTATCGTTATTGGAATTAAGCGCTAATTGGAGCAGGAGAAACAACAGCGCGGTATCATTACAGGATACAGTTGACCGTGTATCCGGAAACCTTGTTGCAGCACCGGGCTATAGCAGTGTTTATGATTACAATGTAACCGATACACGTGCAACATTAGATTACCGCTATAATGGCACTAAAGTTAACTTATCTATAGGTGCGGCAGCGGTGCCATTTAATATGCAGGGAACAAAGCTTAATGCAGCTATTGGCGAAAATGCATCTACAAGTATATCAAACTTCAGGATTATTCCGGCTTTCAGGTTTGCGTACTCATGGTCTCGTACAGAAAGATTTACTTTAACTTATAACGGACGTAACAGAGAACCTGATTTTACACAGATCCAGCCTTTTACAGATATATCTAACCCGGGCAGGTTAATTGTAGGTAACCCGGATCTGAAACCGTCTTTTACAAACTCAATCAACGCTCAGTACAATAACTACTTTGCAAACTCTAAATTTAATATATCGTTTGGCGTGGTTGCCAGTAGTGTTGACAATGCCATAACTTCAAATACGCTTAACAAAACAGTTCCGGTATCGGGTTCATCAACCCAAAAACGTTCGATATCCGAAACCCACTATATTAATATTGATGGTACAAAGTCAATTGTAGGCCGCTACTCTATTTCAAAGCAAAGCAATGAAAGGGCTGTTAATCTGCAGTTAAACGGAAACGTGGGTTATACTTATACTCCTGCAATGCGCGATAATGTTTTATATCAGCAAACCAACTGGAGATTTGACGAACGCTTTGGTCCGCGCATTACCCCTAACGAAAATTTAGAGATCAATCCCTTTATTGGTTATGATATCTCACGTTTCTTTACCACGTTACCGGGCATTAATTCAACCGACATTAAAACAGCCTCGTTTGGTTTAACTGGTCGTGCCTATTTCTTTAAAACCCGGCAGGTTAACTATGATGCTACCAAGAAATATGTTACCGGCATTACCGGTGCTAATATTACGCCATTAATCCTCAATGCGGGTTTCGAAAAGGAGTTTCTGGCGAGGAAAACCCTGGTGCTAACATTTAATGTGTATGATCTGTTGCATCAAAACAACTATCTGCAAAAAACGGTAGATGGCAATGGGGAAACCAATACCATATCAAACGCCTTAAGCCGTTACTTTATGGTCGGCCTGCGCCTTAACTTGCAAAAATGGAGCGGTACACCACAACGTAATGGCCAACGGATGCAACGCCGCGGCGATGGCAGCTTCATTTATAATTAACAGCTCTCAAATCAAAATAAAAAGCGTCCCGAACACCGGGGCGCTTTTTTATAAAATCAATCGGGGTGGTCCATCCCGTTACGTCAACTCTTTCATTAACTTATCAAACGCTTCTTTGAGCTCGGCAAGCTCCAGCTCAACTTTGGCAAGGCGGGTTTCAAGTGCGCTATTGCCCCTGCCGGCTATTGGCGCATCGTCATCAAAATCATCGTCGCTTATTTCGGGCGTTCCGGCTAATAAATGGGCATAGCGGGCTTCTTTTTGGCCCGGGCGTTTGGGTAGTTGTACAACGTATGGCGTATCCCCGCCGGAGAGCTTATCCAATACCTCCTGCACCTCCTCAATCGACTCAAACTCCCATAACCTGCCGGCATTGGTGTTTAACTCCCCGGGGTTAGCGGGCCGCGCAACATTAGCAGGCAAATAATGGCAAGTTCTGCCGGTATCAGCGGAAAAACAATAGCAAAATTATGCTTGTATTTAACCGACCGGATAGAACCTCCCGTGGCTGTCGAGATCAACCCGCGGCGCTTTAACGTATTTAAAGCGTTCATTACCGTCTCATCATCATATTGCACTACGGGTTTACGCGATGTTTTTTGATTACAGGCGGCTGACAGGCCGTTAAGTGTCATGGGGTAATAGTCGGGCGTGGTGCGTGCTTTTTCCATCAACGCGCCTAAAACACGTATTTCGGCAGCATCAAGCACAGGCAGGGTTTGTGGCGTATCCATAATAAAAATTAATTGGTTGGGGTGAACTTATAAAATACTTTCTACTTTATACAATTTACCGTTTAAATTAAATTCATCATTTACCTGCAAGCCTTTCATTTTTAAACCAATTGGCGATGCCGGCGATATCGCAAAGTAATTATCCCCACTAACAGTTAACAAGCCTGCGCTTATAGCGAGATAAAAATTACCGTTATTGGTTTTTACCACGCTGCCGTTTTCAACCCAGTGGGTAACGCCCGATGTAGGAATGGAGTTTAAAGCTATTTTTAGTTTATTGGCCTCTGTTAACTGGGCCATATTGCGGTTAGTTTCCTGCTGTGCCATTTCGCGCCCGGTTTCATATTTATCGCCGGCGCTGCTTTTTGTATCGTCTTTTGCTGCTTGTTGTGCCTCATCAATACCCTGCTGTGCCGCTGCCATGCGCATTTGCACATAGTCAATACATTGCTGATATAAGGCTTCTTTTAATTTGCTCACGGTGTAAATGTAAAAATATGGCGCAAAATAAAAGTCCCCGCACACTCGCTGCTTGGGGACTTTCAACCTAAACCTTATCACATTGTAGGCTTGAGCCTACAGATAATCCGACAAATATCGGGATTTTTTTATCATAAGGTTGTATATACATCCAATTTTTTTTTGCTTTGGTAGTGTTATTTTTACAATAAGGGGGTATTCACATAAAATCAACTGTTCTTATTTGGATTTAATTTAAATAAGAGATACATTTGCGCGTAACGTTTAATAATATGAGACTTTCGCAACTTGAAGTAGGAGAAAAAGGTATCGTAAAGGAGTTTACTGATCTGGAGATGTCGGTTAAATTAATGGAGATGGGATGCCTGCCCGGTGAAGAGATAAGAGTTGACAGGATTGCCCCTATGGGCGACCCCATAGCTATAAAAGTATCAGGATACCAGTTGAGCCTCCGTAAACGCGAAGCATCAACCATAATTTTGCAATAGTATACGTAGTTGAAAGCCGATATAAGAGTTGCACTTGTAGGGAACCCGAACACCGGTAAATCTACGCTCTTTAACGTACTTACCGGGTTAAATCAAAAAATAGGAAATTTTCCGGGGTTACGGTTGATAAAAAAGTAGGTTATACCAAACTGCCCGATGGCCGGCTTGCCGAAATTGTCGACTTGCCGGGTACTTATAGCCTTTATCCAAAGAGCCGGGATGAATCCATCGTTTTTTCTGTATTGGCTGACAAGGCGAACGCGCTAAGTCCTGATCTGGTTATTGTTATCCTTGACGCTTCAAACCTTAAAAGAAATTTACTGCTTTACAGCCAGGTTGCCGACCTGAAGATCCCGGTTATCATCGCTTTAAATATGATGGACCTGGCTAAAAAGTCGGGTATCGATATCGATATTAACCTGTTTGCAAAAACCCGGGGGTACAGGTTGTGCCAATATCTGCCCGTAAACAGCAAGGGATAGATGAACTTAAGACGGCTGTAACCTATGCCAACAATATAGCCTTACAGCAAGATAGTATTGACGTAAAATCCATAGCCCCGCAACTGATAGAAAGCATAAGCCGCGAGCTAAATATTGATAACCCTTATTTTGCTTTACAGCTTGCGCACCAGCATGAAAATTTAAAATTCCTGACGGCCGAACAATCAGAACGTATCGAGGCGTTGGAGAAGGAATATTCTTTCCATTCGCAAAAAGCACAGGGCAGCGAAACCATTGCACGTTACAGCGCCATTAACGAATTGCTGTATGATACAGTTAAGGTGCCCGATACGGCACATGACGAAACGCTAAGCAATAAGATAGATAAGATATTAACCCATAAAGTATTTGGCTTTATTATATTTTTTGCCATACTGATGTTTATGTTCCGTGCCATATTCTCATGGGCGGCCTACCCGATGGAGTTGATAGATGGCGCTTTTGTATGGATCCAAAACACGCTGCATAAAACCCTGCCCGACGGGCCGCTGGTTAATTTATTGGTCGATGGTATTGTTGCCGGGTTAAGCGGCGTAATGGTGTTTATACCGCAGATAGCTATATTATTTGCTTTTATATCCATACTGGAAGACACGGGCTATATGTCGCGGGTTACATTTATGATGGATAAGCTGATGCGAAAGGTTGGTTTGAACGGAAAATCGGTAGTGCCACTGATTGGTGGCTTTGCCTGCGCGGTACCGTCTATCATGAGTACCCGTACCATAGAAAACTGGAAAGACCGTATGATCACCATCATGGTTACGCCGCTGGTTACCTGTTCGGCCCGTTTACCTGTTTATACTTTGTTGATAGCGCTGGTGGTACCTAATAAAAACGTTTGGTGGGTTTTTAATATGCAGGGCTTGGCGCTCACGGGGATGTATGTATTCAGCTTGGTATCGGCTGTGGTGGTGGCCTGGGTGTTTAAGCTGATATTAAAAAGCCGCGAGCGCGGATATTTTATAATGGAGCTCCCGGTGTACCGGATGCCCCGGTGGAAAAACGTTGCCTACTCGATGTATGAGCGCTCTAAATCGTTTGTTGTGCAGGCGGGCAAGGTTATCATCGCTGTATCTATAATATTATGGGTAATGGCATCTTACGGCCCCGGAGATCGTTTTGAAAAGATAGACGCCAAATACAAACAGCCGCAATATACCCAAAATATCAGCGCCGATCAGCTAAGCCGTGATATCGCTACGGAGAAACTGGAAAGCTCGTACGCCGGTGTGCTGGGACATGTTATTGAACCGGTAATCCGTCCGTTAGGATATGACTGGAAGATAGGCATCGCGTTAATAACCTCATTTGCCGCCCGCGAGGTATTTGTGGGCACCATGGCCACTATTTATAGTGTAAACGGCAGTGCAGACGATATCCAGTCGGTACAGGAAAAAATGCGCCAGGCTAAGAATACACAAACCGGGCAGCCGGTTTTTACCTTCGCGGTAGCATTTTCGTTAATGATGTTTTATGCCTTTGCCATGCAATGCGCCAGTACCGTGGCCGTGGTTTACCGCGAAACCAAAAGCTGGCGCTGGCCGGCTATACAATTTGCTTACATGACCGTGCTGGCTTATGTGGTAAGTTTTGTGGTGTACCAGTTATTGAAGTAGGCGCTGTAAAAGAAATATAAATATGTGTATTGCTGTTTTTAATCTTCAAAAACAGCAATACACATTATTCCTGAGTTGGATAATTTTAACATCCTTTATTGGGTATGACATAGATCACGTTGCCCGAAACAGATAAATTGAAGCCATAGTTTTCTATAGCAGGAAGTACCAGTTTTGTCCACGTTTTTCCCCCGTCAGCTGACCGGAATATCCCATCAGAGCGGCCACATATTAAATATTTACCCATTTGTTTAATTGATAAAATATCTGATGATTTTATTAAGCCCGTTTTTCGCATTAATAAACTAAACCATGAAGGCTGAAGTTCTCCACCTATAGCATTCCGTGTTTTTCCGCTATCCAGTGATAGGTGTATGGTGTTTGTTTGGTTGATGGGATTGTGAACTATAGCTGCAAACCCTCCTTCTATACGTTCCACAGCGATGCCTGCACCCCCTTCACTAATCACACGATCCCGTGGTTTGACCATCATCGGTCGATCTTAATATGCCATTGTTGCTGGTCGTCAGCAGTACACCGTTCGACTCTACCAATCTCATGCTGCCGTCTCCAACATAAACTTGTTCCCGTGTTTTTCCACCGTTAGTGGATCTAAAAAGGTTGTTGTTGGAACTGATAAAAACTGTGCCTCCGGCAGTTTCAAAAACGGAGCGTACGTCTCTCTCCTTATAATGTGTGTACATCCAATCTACCGTTTTGTCCAGGCGTACGGCTTGCTCCCGGAAATCTGTGTACCGGGCGACCAATTATTCGTCCCGTTTATTTTTTGTAAAAATTGACCCCTGAAATCATACGCAAATATCCCATTCTTGCCGGGAGCAATGTTGCGTTGGCTACCAGGAAAATCTCTTTCGTCCAGAAATGGGTCGTCGAATTTGGTTCACTGTGATAAACCCCATTGCCGGCACGTAAATAGATGCCGCGGTCATTTGCAAATAAGCCGCCACTCCACACACCTGTTTTCTGCAACTTTTCAGGCAGTCCTTCGCTGATGTCCTGCCATGTGTGTCCGCCATCAGCAGATTTAAAAATGATGTTGACGGCTGCCGAGGATTTGTCTTCTTTTATAGGTTTCTTTTTTGCTTCCTTTTCTTTTAGCACAAAAGAATTTAGTAGAAATAATACCAGCGCGATGGCCGGAATAAATACAAGTAATCTTTTCATTTTGTTATTTTTCATGTCCTTTTGAGTTTGATGAAGTAAAATTACTTTGATATTTTTCTGTCCTGATAATCAGGATTGTAAATAAAAATGTAAACTTTGTAAATAAAATATTGACATTATGCTGGATAGTCAAAACCTGCTCACCGGAAAGGGCAAATACCTGTTCGGATTGATATTACTCTTGTTTACCGCAGTAGTCGGCGTGGCTTTCGGTATGGGGGATAATGACGATTTCGCTATCGCCGAGGGGGAGATTTTGCTCCGCAGGATAGGACATGAGGTACTATTACAATCGGGCGATAGCACATCGAGAGTTCTTCCGGTAAAAAAGATCGCAGAAAATGAATACCAGATCAGTTTTGAAAAGAATCTTACTTTCCAGCCAGACTCCTGGTGAATACTACCAGGCGTTTGTTAGGAGACGACCCGCTCGGAAGTGACTATGTTGTTAACGTTCTGATGAATGGTAACGCCGGTGTAACCTATGGATATGCGATATCTAAAAATAAAAAAATGATATTATAGCATGTAAAGGGAGAAAGCAACCCTTCGCACCTTACCTGATCAACATTAAATTTAAACCGGCCGGCATAAATAAAGCAAGGAATGGACTCCTGCTGGGCGGGTTGCCCTTTTTAGCGTTTGTTGGTTTTATATTTTTAAGATCCGCCAGGTCGCGGAAAGTCTTGCCGGACAGCCAGCATGCAGATGTGTTCAGTTTGGGCTCGCTATTGTTTG
Organism: Mucilaginibacter humi; assembly: GCF_013087555.1. NCBI lineage: Bacteria > Pseudomonadati > Bacteroidota > Sphingobacteriia > Sphingobacteriales > Sphingobacteriaceae > Mucilaginibacter > Mucilaginibacter humi. The sequence continues at coordinate 46,685 of NZ_JABFCR010000007.1, read as the reverse complement.
ATGCGAAGAACCGCAAGCTCGTAAATAATGGCAACACCATAGACTTAACCGGAACTGAAAGCCGTGTACTGCGCATTTTTGCGTCGAAGCCTGATGAGATGATAGAAAGAAGCCGGCTACAGAAAGAGATCTGGGAGGATGAAGGCGTTATTGTAGGCCGTAGCCTGGATATGTTTATATCAAAGCTGAGGAAAAAACTGGAAGCTGACCCGAACATTAACATTGTTGTTATCCGGGGCAAAGGATATAAGCTTAAAATTAGCTGTTAAGAAGCTTTTGCCTTTAACCTTAAACAACTATCTTTGATTTGAGGTAAGAATTGGATAAAGTAAAAGTTTTAGAAAAGTATCTTCCGCCTGACGCAGCACCCTTAATTGGCCGCTGGATAGATTACTTTAAATGCGAGTTTAAAATATCGCGCAATCGCGGTAGCAAGTTTGGCGATTATCGCGCACCGTTTGATGGCAAGGGGCACCGTATCTCTGTCAATTACGACCTTAATCCCTATGCTTTTTAGTAACTACCGTACATGAGTTTGCGCACCTGCATACCGAACGAGCATAAGCAAAAAGCCAAACCCCATGGCACTGAATGGAAGAACAATTTCAAAAAAATGATGCAGCCCTTTTTTGAGAAAGATGTTTTCCCGCCTGATGTTAAGCACGCCATTGTAAGCTATCTGAACAATCCGGCAGCATCCAGCTGTTCTGATCTGACGCTGTACCGTTCGCTCCGCAAATACGATGCACCTAAAGAAGATATCCATACAGTTGAAAAGCTACCTATGCACGCCGTTTTTAAGCTAAAGGATGGGCGCGTTTTCCGTAAGGAAGAAAAATTGCGTAAGCGTTATAAATGTACTGAGATCAAAACCAAACGGGTTTATTTATTTAGCCCGGTTGCCGAAGTTGAACTTATAACCGACTAATTTTATGACCCGGTTATTGTTGATCCTTATCTTTTTCTCATCTCGCTCCTTGCTGTATTTAAAGCCCCGGCTTATTATATCTGGTTATTGTCCATCGTAGTAACCGAGTTCCCCTTGGTTTTTATATCGATAAGCGCCGTATTGATTGCATCCGGAGTTTGGGCCCAGAAATATCAATTGGCGGGTACTATAATTGGATTGTTATCCATCATCCTGTACCTCTCGCCCATCGTAAAGGCGTACAGGGTTGCCGGCACTTTAAAACGTGAGTTTAACAGAGCATTTAACCTGCCTGAAGTTGATGACCGATCGCCATTTAGTTTGGGTAAAATGTTTATCCCAACCCGAGGATATAGCCTATAAAACCTTAATCTATGTCAACTACACAGATACCGCGTTAACGCTAAATTATTACCCAAGCCAGGTTGCCGGTAAAAGGCCGTGTATTATAGTTGTACATGGCGGCTCATGGGCTAAGGGCGATAAGACACAGCTGCCGGAATTAAACAGCTACCTTGCCCGCAAGGGTTATAATGTAGTTTCGATAGATTACCGGATGGCGCCCAAATATAAAAACCCGGCCCCGGTTATGGATATTAAAGAAGCCCTAAAATACCTTCGGAAGGAAAGCAGCCGGTTAAGCATTGATACTAACAACTTCGTTTTACTGGGCCGGTCGGCCGGTGCGCAGATAGCCCTGCTGGCGGCCTACACCCTGCATGATAAAGGAATTAAAGGTGTAATTGATTTTTATGGCCCTGCCGACATGGTTTGGGGCTATTCGCTCCCGGCTAACCCCTGGGTAATGGACTCGCGCGGTGTGATGGAAGCTTACCCGGGTGGATCGTATGATAAAGTACCTGAACAGTATGCGGCAAGTTCGCCCATTGAGTTTGTGGATCAGGCCTCAGTACCAACACTTATTATCCATGGCCATAGTGATGTGCTGGTAGCTTATGAGCATAGTCGCAGGTTAAATGAAAAGCTGGCTAAAAACGGTATTAAACACTATTGGTTAAAACTACCCCGGGCTACGCATGGGTTTGATTTTATATTGAACGGACCTGGCGGGCAGTTGTCAACGTATGCAGTTGAACGGTTTTTGAAGGCGGTGAGCCCCCGGCCCCCTGAAGGGGGGAATGGCGTGAGGGTTGCTATCTTGTACGTACTTCTTTAAACCGGCTGAATACTAACATTGCTAAAAGGCAAAGCACACAGCCGCAAATTCCGTTTAAGCGCAGCCCGTAATCATTACCGGGGTCTTTGCCATAAATGGTTAAGAAGGCAAACAGGGCTATGCCCAAGGTCTGCCCCAATTTTACAAACAGATATTTTACTGCAAAAACATCCCTTCGCGGTTCTCGCCGGTGTTTTCGGCATCGCGCTCTGCAATTTCAGCAAGGATAGCGTTGGGCAAAATCCCCGGGATGCTAACGGAAATGCGGCGCATAATACCGGGTGTAAACCTGTGCATTTGACGAGAAGGGGAACTTACCCAGAAATATATCGCGATAAAGATCAAACTCAATAAACTAAAGGAAAACATTACAATAGGTTTCTTTCCGATCTTTTTGAAAGGTAGTTTATAAGGGGGTAAAACACCAGCGAGAACAGCACCATCGTCCCCATTAGCACCCCGCCCTTCGACTCGGGCAGGTGCAACAACACGGTAACAAAATAAAGCAACCCGCTTGATATGATGCTGAGGGCCATGTAATACGAAAAATCAGAAACCAGGTAATATTTAAAGTTGCGGTTACTAAAAGTTGCGCGGATAGCCGGCAGGAAGGGCAAATGAGATGGTTTCCCGTTTGAATATTTTTTTTTTCGTTAATAAATAGCACTGGTACCAGCATACATAAGCCAGCCAGCAGGCTCATACTCCAGATAGTATATTGTACGGCAGCATCACGGTCGGTTACGGTAAATAATTTTTGTACCAGGTCTGCAAAGTTATTTATCAGCGCCGAGAATATGATACCTATAATAAACCCTACTTGTTGAAAGGAGGACAGCTTAACCTTTTCGGCAGCGGTTTCTGTAAGCTCGGGAAGCAGCGCGTTGTAAGGAATGATATAGGTAGTGGCGCTCATAAAAAAGCAGATCATGTTAACAGTAAGCCAATAGGCGTTATACATGCTTTCGCCTTTAACCAGCGGATAAAATGTTAAACAAAAGAAAAATATGGCTGGTAAAATTGCCCATTTCATAAACGGAATGCGCCGCCCCTGTTTATTGGTGCTTTTGTCGCTAAACGAAGCGATGAGCGGATCATATACCGCATCAACAAACCTGCCAGAGGCCGCGATCAGCGATAAGATATTAACGACGCCAAACAAAAGTAATTGCGGCACAAAAGGTTTAAGACCCGAGTTTGATGGCGGTAAATAAAAGTACGGCAGCATAACAATGATGGTATTGGTCATCATACTCCAGCCTATCATCCCGCAGGTATAAGCCAATTGTTTTCTGAACGGAAACTTTACAACGGGCATCTTATTGCAATATGCTAATATTAAAATAAGATAATGAATTTAAGATGAAAAGGGACTGACGGGTTACAAACCCAAATAATAGTCATATCCCACCTCGGCCCAATAATCGCGCGGGCGGGTGTTGCTGAAAGTGATGGAGCCAATCCGCTTTAAATTTTTCACCCCATATTTAACCGGGATGATTAACCGTAACGGCGCGCCATGGTTAAGCGGAACAGGCTTATCATTCATCTCATAGGCCAACAGCGTTTGCGGGTGCAGGGCGCTATCCATGTCAAGGCCAACATAGTATTTTTTGTCGGGGGTTTCCATGCCTACATATTCCAGTTTGGTTTCGGCATCCGGTTAAAGTGTTTGATGAAATCGGTGAAGGACAAGCCACCCCAGTGCTGGATCTGGTCCCAGCCCTCAACGCATTTAAAATCAAAAACTATCTCTGTTTTAGGGAGGGCCTTTATTTGGTCCATGGTTATTAAAAGCTGCTCTCCGTTGCTTTTGCACACCTCCAGTTTCCAGGCAGCCAGATCGATTGCGCTCTCTAAACCAATATCGCTGTTTTGCCTGACGTTTTTGGCGGCCCTTGATTTTGGATAGGTCTTAACCAGGTGTTTTTCGCTGTAAAGCAGGCGGCGCACCGCCAGTTCTGTTTTATTTAATGCGCGGCGTAACGGAATGCGTTCGCCGCCGGTTATGCCGGTTGCTTCAACAGGCGAGTTATACAACCACTTATACCCCAAAGCCGCGCCTGTAGCCAGTGCGCCAAATACCCCGAACGAGAGAAACGTCCGCCGGTTTATCTTTTGCTCGATAGTAAGCGGCTTTTTAACTTTTTTCTTCGTCATGTTTTTTTTTCAATTATTGGCGCCGGTTTGGTCTCAAGCACTTCAAAGCCCGTAATAACCGAACTAAAGTTTTTCCATCCCGCCAGAAAACCTGTACGATATGAATAATAAAGAAGAACACATAGCCCAGCGTTAGCACAAAATGGATGATGCGGGCAAAATGATAGCCCCCGCATAACCATACCAGGTAATAAAATTGCACCGGTTTATAAATTGCCACACCCGTAATTGCCGAACCGACACCCATTACGATAATGGCGGTATAAGCAATGCGCTGCGCGGCGTTATATTTGTTTTGCGGCGGCGCCATTTTGCGGATATGCAGATCATGCAGTAAAACCTGCCAGGCCTCTTTAAATGATTTTTTTGCGGGACAAGTTCGCGCCATTCGCCCGATATCAGCGTATAAGCCACGTAAAAGATCCCGTTAAGGATAAAGAACCACATAAACAGGAAATGCCAGGCCATGCCTTCTGACAACCGCCTGGGGATATTAAAAAAGGTGTTGAACCAGTCTGGGAAGAATTTAAAGAAGGTATGACCAAACAGGCTGAACTTATATTCATCATCGCCCCAATAGATCAGCATACCACTCCATATCATGATGGTAAGCACCGGGAAGTTTACCCAGTGGGTCCAGCGCATCGCTAAGGAGTGTTTTTCTTTTATTTGTTTCACTGGATATTAATTATACGTTTTGTCATTTCGAAACGAAGTGAGAACTTCTCTCTTGAGCGTAGCGAAAAAATCTTATACAGTGCTTGGTTAGCATGGCGTAAAAGATTTCTCCTCGTACCTCGTTCGAAATGACAAATTTGTTAAGTATTTGGCACAAAACCAGCTTTTGCCGCCCCAATAATTTCGCCGGTATTGGTGTTTTGTATCAGCGCTATCACTTCCCAGCCCGGCGGGTTAAACTCTTTCGGTAAGGCAATGCTTTCAATCCCGCCGCGGCCATTGGTTAAAACTAGGCTATGTAACTCGTGGATTATCTGTACATGCGCTAATTTGCGGCCCCTGTTCTCGCCGGCTTTTACATTGCTTACGGCGTTTTTTTGGACTAATGCCAAAAGCAAAACGCTGTTGTTTCCGTTTGCTTCGGTTTGGTAATGCAGTGTGGCTTTACTGCCATTAACTTTTAAATCTGTTAACGTTATCTGCGCCGGCGCATCCTGTTTAAGGCTGCTTTTAATGGCATTGCGCAAGGTGCCTTCCTCTGATCCTACAAACTCTTTTTTGCCATTTACTACAATTTGTGGGGTGTACACCTGCGGTATTTTTAAATATTTGGCATATTCATATTGGCGGGAACTGTATGCGGCATTGCTAAAAACATCGCGCCAGCCCAAACGGTTCCAATAATCAACATGGTATGCCAGATATAAACCGGCTGATCCCGGTATTCTTTTTGAATTTGAGCAACCAGTGCATCGGCTGGCGGGCAGCTTGAGCAACCCTCGGAAGTAAACAACTCCACAACCGCAAACCCCTTACCTGCTATGGTATGGCCGGTTTTATAGGGCTTGGCATTAATAAATGCTGCGGCAGCAAAAGCCATAACACAAATGACGGATACTATGAATATTTTGAGCGATCTCATTTTTACCTGATTGATAGTTTATATACGCAATTGGTCGGGCCGGTAGTGCATTCCTTACAATAAATTTAATATTTTTATTTGATATAACTTTTCCTGTAAGGTTTCGCCCGTATCTGCGACTAATGCTATAAACAACAACGTAATAATAAAATGTTAGCCCAACCTGTACTAAACCCGCATAAATGGGTAGACAACCATGCCGATTATTTATATGCTTACGCGATAAGCCGCATAAGCGACGAGGAGCAGGCGCGCGACCTGGTGCAGGAAGTGTTTTTAGCCGCGTTAGAAAGGGCCGGCAAGTTTGAAGGCAAAAGCACCGAGCGAACATGGTTAACCGCCATCCTGAAAAATAAGATCGTGGATGTATATCGTAAGCGATCATCGGGCCTTGCAAACATCGATGCTAAAATTGAGCGCCAGCCCGACCTGGATTTTTTGATGATGTGGGCCATTGGAAAGAAGAAACTTATCCGCGGCAATTTGGTGTTGAAGATAATGACCCGCTGTATAATAAAGAGTTTAACAAAGTACTGCAGCACTGTATGCAAAAACTACCGGCATTATGGCTGGCTGTTTTTACCATGAAACATATGGAAGACCAGCCAACAAACACCATATGTGCCGAACTTAAAGTTAGCGACTCCAATTTTTGGGTAATTATTCACCGTACAAAACTTAACCTGAGGGCTTGCCTTCAAAAAACATGGATTTAAAATGGGCCCGATAAAAAAATCAGATACAACTGTAAGCGCGCCACTTTTTTAATTGAAAAAAGCTGATAGACCGCCTTACCCTGCGCGAAAAGATAGAACTGCGGATCCACCTGTATGGCTGCTCGGTTTGTCGCATATTTGAGAAGCAAAGCACTATAATTAATAAAATGGTTCAGCAGCTTTTCAGGAGCAGTACCAATGCTGAAGCGCATCTTGAAGATAGCTTTAAACAGGAACTGCAACAGCGCATTGATGTAGAATTAAATAAAAATTGATTTTGCTGTAAGGTTTGTGGTTTGCCTGCGACTAAGCCCAAAACAACACATAAAAACCAAACACAAAAAACATGAAAGCAATCATTTCAAAAATCCCGGTAGCGGGTACAATCATTATTGGCGTTTCTTTATCAGCGCGGGCGGCAGTTCCATATCAAACAAAAAAAGACACCGGCAAAATGGATAAGATGTCTAAAATGGATAAGAAAATGGACAAAAAGATGGATAAGATGGATTCCAAAATGAAGATGAAAGACGGCAAGATGATGAAGAAGGATGCCGGTAAAATGAAAAAAATGTAAACTGATAAGCGGGAGCGCACCTCCCGCTTTGCTTAACTATTTATAACTCACAACATGAAAAAGATAATACTGGTAGCTTTATTTCTATTAAGCACTAATGCGATATTTGCACAGGCCGGCCTTAAAAAAGGTGATGTTGCCCCGGCATTTACCGCTACAGATAATCACGGCAAAAAGCTTAATTTAAAAAAGCTGTTAAAAACTAATAAAGCGGTAGTGCTTTTCTTTTACCGTGGCCAATGGTGCCCGTATTGCAATAAACAAATCCAGCAATTACAGGACTCTTTACAACTGTTAACCGGCAAGGGTGCTTATGTAGTTGGCGTAACGCCCGAAACGAAAGAAAACCTTGATAAAACGGTAGGCAAAACCCATGCGTCGTTCTCAATGGTGTCTGATAAAGGATATGCCATTATGAAAGCCTACGATGTTAATTATGTAATGGACCCCGGTATGGTTACCAAATACAAAGGCTACGGGATAGACCTGGAGGCTAATAACGGCAACACCGACCATATGCTGCCTGTGCCTGCAACTTATGTTATTGGGAAAGACGGCAAGCTGATATTTGTACATTTTGATAAGGACTACCGCAACCGAGCGTCTATACAATCTATATTAAACGTGCTGTAAAAGCGGTCAAATATTTAACTTAGGAGCAGTAAACATCCAATAATGAAAAAGATTTTATTGCTCCTGAGTTTTTGCACATCTGTAGCCTTCGCGCAGGAAACCGTTAAACCGACTAATCAGTTTAGTATTGGCGGGAAGGTTAAAAAAGGTTCTGTTATAACCATGGACAGCCTGAAACAATACACCATACAAACTATTGGCGATATTAAAATTACCGACCATACCGGCGTTTTTAAGCATGAGGACGATAAGCTAAAGGGCATATTAATAAAAGATGTTTTAAGCCATACCCAATTTGATGTAGGCAGCCCCAAATTATTAAGTACGCTATATTTTGTATTTGTTGCTGCCGACGGTTACAAAGTTGTTTACTCCTCGAACGAGTTATACAATACCGAGGTGGGTAACCATGTATATATCCTGATGGAGAAGAATGGTGTTAAAACCTCCGCTATGAAGGAAAGCCTGCAAATGACATCCATGATGGATCTGAAAACGGGCCGCAGGTACCTGCATAATCTGGATAAGATTATTGTTGGAATGGCGGAGTAAGCCAATGTTTGCATTACCAGTCGCTTGGTTGTCTTTGCTAAAGCTTAAACTATCGACAAGTATTAGCTATAACAGGTCTCACATCGCGTGAAATGGTTAAAAAAGATTATTCAATCACCTCTATCATTACCCCATCACTTTCAAAACTGACGGTGAACGAGCGGCGGTGATAAGGGGTGTAGCCATGCTGCATAATAGTTTGCCGGTGTTTTAAAGTGGCGTACCCTTTATTGCTGTGCCAGTCGTACTCGGGATGCTCGGCAGCTATCTGCTTCATATAATCGTCGCGGTAGGTTTTGGCTAAGATAGATGCCGCGGCAATGCTTAAATATTTGCTGTCGCCTTTTACAACGCAGGCATGGGGTATGGTGGGATGTTTATTAAAGCGGTTACCGTCGATAATTAAAAACTGCGGAGTAAGGTGTAGTTTTTCGATAGCGCGGTGCATAGCCAAAAACGATGCATTCAGGATATTGATATCGTCTATCTCCAGGCTATCGCATGATGCAACGGCATAGGCAATGGCTTTTTGTTCGATCTCGGTACGCAGGGTATAGCGCAATTCTTCCGGGATAAGTTTTGAATCGTTTAACAGCTCGTGTTCAAAATCAGGCGGCAAAATAACCGCGGCGGCAAATACGGGCCCCGCCAGCAACCACGACCGGCTTCGTCGCAGCCTGCTTCAATAAATTCGTGCTGATATCTGGCTAATAACATTTGACCTTAAACGTGTAACACAAAATTATTATTTTAAAGCGAGGTGTTTTTAGGGAGTTATCAACAGGGGTTATCTACTCAACCATTTCAATACTTTAGCGTTGTAATCTGTGTGAGCTTTCGATTTATCGGCATCGGGGTTATTAAGATAATGATCACACCCAACACAGGGTTCGTAAGTTAAATTTTTCTTTCCCAGCCGGATAAAATCCAGTTGTACATAATCAAGGCCATATATAGGCGAACTTTCATCCGCGGTGGCAACGATCATATAAATAGGGATATTGAGCATGCGCAACTTCTCAAACGGGGGATTAAGCCCAAAACTGGCCCATCTTTTATAACTATGCCCCAAATATTCAAGCCGTGTATTATTGGGGTTTGCGTAGATGTCTTTGATCCTTTTTAATTCAATAGCAATACTGTCCTGAGCTTGTTGCTGGGTAATTTCGCCTTTTGCCGCTTTTACACGCCAGGCCATTATGCCGTCATAAAACTGGTTTAAGCCGCTTCCAACCACATCAATAACATGGGTTATCCGTTTATCGGCAACAGCCAGCGATGGCACCACCTGTCCACCTTCTGAATACCCATAGGCAGCAATTTTTGTTCCGTCCCAATATCCTTTATTAATTAGGTAAGTTATCACCTTTTTTGTTGCGGCTACACGCCAGTTTAAACTAAGTTGTTTTGTGTATTCGGCCGAAAATTTATAGTTGGCAATAAGCCGGTGCGCGTCAAAGTGTGTTGCATCGTCATTGGTTTTTATTGTATCACAAAATAGGGTGCCTGGTTTGCCCAGGATGATATAATGAAAGTCTTTTTGTGTGGCCGCCCGGAGTTGCTCGTTCGACGTATTGTAAATGCTCCCGAACCCTTTGCCTTTGATAAAGATACACAACGGTAAGCCGCCGCTTCCGTTAATTTCAATAAAAAAGGGCTTTTTCTTTTTAATATTTACAGTATCTACATAAAACCGTATAACCCCAAGTTTTACATCTTTCAAAGTAAATTCTTTTAACCCATGATCGGCGGGTTTTACGGGTTGTGCCTTAAGGGTGGTTAAACTGATAATAAAGCTTAAAAGCAATCCTGCTCTCAGATAAAACATGGTTATATTGGGTAGTTTATTACAAGACAAGACAAAAACTATAATGTTACAACAAACTTACCGGCCCTCAAAGCTATATAGCCCGCCGGCGGTTTCTTTCAGATCAGGCTTCCGTGTTTTTAGGGGAAACTTTAAAATATCCGCAACGTCAATATGGTAATATCATCAATGGGCCGGCCTTTTATGCCCACGTTTAAGTGGTCCATCAGCAGCTGGTTAAAGGCATCGGGCGGCAGCTCACCATTTTCTAAAACAAAGTCCATCAAGCCCTCTTCGTTCCAAACCTTATCACCATTAGCCTCAAAATCAAGCAGGCCATCGGTATAATTAACCAATAGGCTGCCGGGCTCAATATCTATTTCGCCCTCATTTAAAAAGGGTAATTCTTCAAACGCGCCTATCATGGTGGTGCCCAGCTTAAGAGGTATGGCTTCACCTTCCGAGTATAAGATCGTGGCATTATGCCCCGCGTTTATATAGTTAAGCTTGCGTGTTCGTTCGTTGTATTTGGCAATAAACAGGGTGATAAACCGCTCGCCCCGGGTGTTTGATACTACTTTTTGATTAAGGCGATCAATAATGTTGGTCAAATCATCTTCCACTGCCGACCACGCGTGAAGGCTTGCCTGAAATTGGCCATCAGTAACGCTGCCGATACGCCCTTGCCGGATACATCGGCAATGCACCATAAAAACTCGTGATCATTCAGGCGGATAAAATCATAATAATCGCCGCCGATATTTTGGTGGGGCAGGTATTTGGCGCCAATCTCCACGCTTTCGTCCTTGTGCATCCGCAAGGGTATCAGCATATTCTGCACCTCGGCAGCCAGCTCCATTTCGCGCTGCAAACGCTCGGTTTGCAGCCTTTCGCGGAAAAGCTTTTTATTCTCCAAAGCCACCACAACCACGTTTATCATGGTTTGGATAAAGTTAAGGTCGTTGTTCAGCATCTCGCCCGAGGTGTTGAAGTTGCCTATCAGCGCAAAAGCCAGCGCCTTACTTTTATGATATATGGGGATAAAGTAATCGTAATTTTTAAGAGTGGGGTTAGTATTTCCGGCTAACGATTCGGGCGATTTAACCTTGCTTAATGTAGCACAAGCCTTATTTAATACGCCTATCGTCTCTATCTCGCCGCCGTATTTTGAGATACAGGCATAAGTGCCATCCTTCTCAATTAAAAACCGGAAAGTGCCCACCTGCAGATAATTCTGCAAAATTACCTCAAGCATCTGGATCAACACCGCTGTTGCAGCATTTTTGTTAATAGCACGGGTTACCTCTAATAAAGAGTTTAACTCGGACTGTCTTTTTAGCAGTAACCTGATTAATTCGTCCTCACCAGACGACGGGCCAGTATTTTGCATATTGGTTCTCAGAGTGACTAAATTATGTAAAAAATATAATTTAAATGCGTGTATTTGCCGATTTAATATCAAAAGCGTCTCTTAAGCCTACTGTCACCGGGTTAAATGCATAGACAATCAGCATTATAGCCAGGCCCGGTATGATAGATAAATAGGCCGAATCCATGATGATATAACCGTAATGTTCCTTGATCATACTGCCCCGTAGGCATTGGTGGCTGGGCGCCAAATCCAAGGAAACTCAACCCTGCTTCTAACAGTATCGCGGCGGCAAAATTTGATGATGCCATAACCAAAATTGGCCCGGCAATGTTAGGCAAGATATGCCTGCGGATGATGCGGAGATTATTATAGCCTAATGATCGGGCGGCTTCAATATATTCGGTTTGTTTAATGCTGAGCACCGGCCGCGTACCAAACGGGCCACTTCAACCCACATAGATATACCAACGGCAATAAAGATCTGCCATAAACCTTTACCTAATGCGAACGAGATGGCAATAACCAACAATAAAGACGGCAGCGCCCAAAGGATATTCATTAACCAGCTTAAAGCGGCGTCTATCCAGCCGCCAAAATAGCCTGCAATGGCGCCAATGGTAACGCCTGTTAACAAACTGATGATAACCGCCATTAACCCTACCGATAACGAAATGCGGGCACCTAACATCAACCGGCTCAGCATATCGCGGCCATATACATCGCTACCCAATAAGTACGTACGGTGGGTGATGTAAGCTGACGGACCTTGAGCGATTACATTGGCAGGTAGTGTGTAAGTTTTTTTTTCGGGCCTGTCCTCATCTCCTATATATTCATCCACCGTGACGGTGTTGTTGGTTAATTTATAGCCGTTAATAGGTATTTCGCGGTAAAAATCGGGCTGGCCATAAAGCATTTTGGTAAACAGGTTTACCGTATCAACAGGTTCGGTCTTTTTTAAGCGGAGCATCATAAACCGGGTGCCGGGTTTTTTAATGCTGAGCTGGATGGTTTGGTTATTGGCCAACGGGGTGGAATCTGGCATTATCAAGTAGCCCAGTATAGCCACCACTACCGAAAATATAATGAACAGCAACCCCGCAACAGCAAACTTATTGCGTTTAAAAGCTTTCCATGTGCGCTGTGTGGGTGTTAATTCTGCTGTTTAAGTTCCGTTGGTTAAATATCGTGTAAAATGGGTGGATTGACAATGTTGGCCCCGTAGATTATAATGATTATGAGATTTAAATGATGGGTATTATAGTACAAACAACGGCTTATTTAACCATCCTGCCTTTCCAATGGTATTTGCGGGTAGTGCCCATTAGGGCCGGGTAGGCCAGTAGATCATATGCACAGGCGCTACTATTATCAGCAGCAACAACAGCCCTGTACGTTTAAAAAACGAGCAGATCAACGCAAGGTACACCAACTCTACCAAATATTTTAACCCGAACTGGAAAAGAAAGATCTTAAAGAAGGCGATATTAAAAAGCCCAGCGCCACGTTTACCAGCATGGTCATGTTAAACATCCACATAAATATTGCCACCGCTATTACCTTTTTGTCTTTGTATTTAGTTGATTTTGATGCCCAGCGCCTGCGTTGCTGCAAAAACTCTTTTAAATTGTATTTGGCATGAGTGTAAACAATAGCATCGCGGAATTTCAAAAAGCCAATTTTGCCCGGGAAGCGCTCGGCTACTTTTTGCAGCAGCAGCTCGTCATCGCCCGATGCCAGCTCATCAATGCCGGTAAAGCCGCCTACTTCGTAAAACGTATCTTTGCGATAGGCAAAGTTGGCGCCGTTGCAGGTTGATGCCCGCCCGTTCCCAATAAATGCCGCGCCAACGCCTATCAGGAAGGAAAACTCAAGCGTTTGCATGCGCTCGAACAAACTTTTTCTTCAAAGAAATTTACCGGCGATGAGATCATCACCACATCATTAACCTCATAATACCCGACAATGGATGACAGCCATTTTGTGCCCATACGGCAATCGGCATCAGTAGCTACCATTAAGTCGCCGGTTGAAATACTGATGGCTTTGGCAATAGCTTTTTCTTATAGGAGTTTAAGGGTTGCGCTTCGTTAAGTTGTAATAGCTTGACCCCGCGGTCGGCATAACTGCTAATAATCTCGGAGGTTCGGTCAGTGGAGTGGTCGTCGACAATAATAATTTCGGTGAGGTGTTTGGGGTAATCCTGCGCCAGGATATCTTCGATAGTATAACGTATCCGCTCCTGTTCATTACGGGCGGCTACCATTACCGTTACTTTGGTGACATAGCCATCGGCTTTAATTTCGGGCTGCTTAAGATTGGTCCATCCTTTTATAAAGTATAGCACCAGCAATAAGTAACCTGCTGTAAAAACCGAACAAATTATACTATACGTTACGATCAAAGAATTTAAGTTTAAATATAAACACCGACCCTAAAATAGCGGGAATAATTAAGTTTATAAGCCAAATAGAACTAAATGCAGCAATTATAGCTATTTGTTGCCCTGTTGCATAGGCAAAAACGGTAGCTGCCGCGGTTGCGCGCACCGGTACGTCTAACAGATCAAGCGAGGGCAATGCCGATTGTACAAAGAATACAATAAACACCATTAGTACTACATCATAAAAAGGTATTTCGGGCACCAGCAAATGTATGACCAGATAATATTGAAAAGAGAAAATAAAGAACCCGGTTAAGCAAAAGCACATAATGTCTCTAAGTTCTGCAAAGGTATATGTACCCATAATATCAAAGAACCGGTGATACTTTTTAAGAAACGATATGCCGTTTAGTAGTTTTACCAGCCATTTGATATTAAAATATAGCACCAGGAAAAGGCCCATAAATATCACCCCGAAGATGGTTATTACGCTTAATACCCAAACACTAAGATTTAAAAACGAGTAGCAAAACCATAATAAAGCACCGGCACCCAGCACATTGGTAATTACGTTTTGCCCAAACGAGCCAACGGCCATTGCAAATACACCATGGATGCGTTTACGCGGCGGCAAAAACATTACGCGGCCACCATATTCGCCAATGCGGTTGGGGGTGAATACGGCCCGGTAAGACCGCAAAAAACCCCTTCTATAGCTTTCCATAAACTAATGGGGGCAAGGCGGCGGGTTAGGTGCTGCCATTTTAAACACTCTACCAGCCAATTGGCAAGCATTAAAAACACCACCACAGACATGATAACAATAACATGTTGGTGACTTAGCCGGTTAACCGCGATTTGAAACTGTTTTAAATTATCGCCTTTGGTTAAATACTGGTGGTAAATAAACACAAAAGCCAAAACCAAAAGGGCGGCTTTTAAAAAGTATGAGAATAATTTCTTAGCGACAGCGGTCAAACGGTGAATATTTTTTGTGCAATGTTACAAAAAAGCGGGCAAGCTATTAGCTTGCCCGGTATAGGGTACAAATTTTAAGTGGTTTTGTTTTGATGAAGTCTGTTTACAATCCCATTTCCTTCTTCAAAAACTGACCGGTAAAGCTGCTCTTCACTTTACATAAACCTTCAGGTGTGCCAGAGAACAGGATATTCCCACCACCTGAGCCTCCTTCAGGCCCAAGATCAATCACATGGTCAACTACCTTGATAACATCCGAGGTTATGCTCTATAACTAAAACGGTATTGCCTTTATCGACTAATTGGTATAATACGCCTAATAATACATTAATATCTTCGAAATGTAAACCGGTTGTCGGCTCATCCAATATATAGAAGGTATTGCCGGTATCTTTTTTAGAAAGCTCAGTAGCCAATTTAACCCGCTGGGCCTCGCCGCCTGATAACGTAGTCGAAGATTGCCCAAGGGTGATGTAGCCCAAACCAACATCCAGCAAGGTTTTTACTTTACGGTAGATGGATGGAATGTGTTCAAAAACGGCACGGCATCTTCAATACTCATGTCCAACACATCGCTTATTGATTTACCTTTGTAGCGCACCTCTAAAGTCTCGCGGTTATATCTGCGGCCACCGCATTCTTCACAAGGCACTTGTACATCCGGCAAAAAGTTCATTTCAATAACCTTCATGCCCGCGCCCCGGCAGGTTTCGCAACGGCCACCCTTTACGTTAAACGAGAAGCGCCCCGGTTTATAACCCCGTATGCGCGACTCAGGCAAAGCCACATAAAGATTGCGAATATCAGAAAACACGCCGGTATAGGTAGCCGGGTTTGAACGTGGCGTACGGCCAATAGCGGTTTGGTCTATCTCAATTACCTTGTCAATGTTTTCTAACCCCTCAATCTTCTCATAAGGCAAGGGGTGTTTCTTCGCCCTGAAGAAGTGATGGTTTAATATAGGGTATAATGTCTCGGTTATCAAACTTGATTTACCACTGCCGGATACTCCGGTAATGCCTATCAGCTTACCTAACGGGAAATCAACACTTACTTTCTTTAAATTATGGCCGGTTGCTTTCTTTAGCGAGAGCACTTTGCCGTTACCCTCACGGCGCTTTTTAGGGATAGCAATTTCTTTTTTACCGTTGATATATGATGTAGTAAGCGTTTCGCTACCCATCAACTCCTTTGGTGTGCCCTGCGCAACGATAGTGCCGCCGTGTACACCGGCTGCCGGGCCCATATCAATAACGTGGTCGGCTTCCGGATCATGTCCTTATCATGCTCCACAACCAACACGGTATTGCCCAGGTCGCGCAGGTTTTTAAGGCATTTATCAGGCGCTCATTATCGCGTTGGTGCAGGCCGATGCTTGGCTCATCCAGGATGTACATTACATTCATTAATTGCGAACCAATCTGCGTAGCTAAGCGGATGCGTTGCGCCTCGCCGCCTGATAATGTTTTGGCAGTACGATCAAGCGTTAAATAGCTCAGGCCCACATCCATCAAAAACACAATACGGGCGCGGATCTCTTTTAAAATCTCTTTGGCGATGACGTTCTGGCGCTCGGATAGCCTATCCTCCGGTTTTCGAACCAGTCCTGCAGGGTATTGATATCCATTATGGCCAGCTCGAAAATATTTTTACCGTCGACCTTAAAATGGAGTGATTCTTTTTCAACCTTGCGCCATCGCAGGTTGGGCAGGTTTTAAGCACGCGATAGTTTTCCATATCGTCCATACCTTCGTCGCCGCGGCGTTCCTGCTGCTCTTCCAGCATCCGAATGATACCATCGAACGTTATCTGGTAGCTTTGAACATTCCATTTATTATACTCAACAGAAACTGTTACCATTTCGTTGGTCCCGTTCAAAATAATATCCAGCTTATCTTTCTCCAATTTTTCTATCGGGGTTGATAGCGAGAAATCAAACTTTTTAGCCGGGGCTTTTAACACCGGAAGATCCACGTTTCGCGAAACTCGCCCAAAGGTGCAAGGCCGCCAGCAAGGATGCTTAGTTTTGGATTAGGAATAACCGATGCCTCATCGACCTCAAAAATATAACCCGTGGCCGTTACATTTTTCGCAGGCGCCGTAGGGCGAGTTAAATGAAAATGTATTTGGCTGCGGCTCATCGTAAGAGATGCCCGAAACAGGGTCCATTAAATATTTACTAAAATAAGCTACGTTATTATCTTTATCGCCTATGCGGATAATGCCTTTGGCGATCTTTAACGCCGCTTGTATAGAAGTGTATAATCTTTTGGTGTCTTTTGCATCTACAACCAATCTGTCAACAACAATATCAATATCGTGAATTTTATAACGATCCAGCTGCATTTTAGGCTCCACATCAGCAATGGCGCCATCAATCCAAACTTTTAAATAGCCTTGCTTGCGAATCTGCTCAAACAACTCGCGGTAATGACCTTTACGCGCCTTAACAACGGGTGCAAGGATATTTACCGGTTGGCCGTCAAACCGCTCCAAGATGGTTTTCAGGATCTGGTCCTCGCTCATGCGCTCCATTTTTCGCCACTTACATAGCTATAAGCTTCGCCGGTGCGGGCAAAAAGCAAACGCATAAAGTCATAGATCTCGGTAATGGTACCAACGGTCGACCGAGGGTTTTTACTGGTGGTTTTTTGTTCGATAGCGATAACCGGGCTAAGGCCTGATACCTTATCAACATCCGGCCGCTCCATACCGCCCATAAACTGGCGCGAGTAGGCCGAAAATGTTTCCATGTAACGTCGCTGTCCCTCGGCATAGATAGTATCAAACGCTAAAGATGATTTACCACTGCCGCTTAAACCGGTAATAACAACCAGTTGGTTGCGCGGGAAAGAAACGTCAATGTTTTTAAATTATGTACCCGCGCGCCGTAAACTTCAACTTCGCTTTGCTCGCCCAGGTCTATATGTTTTTCGCTCATGTATTTAATAGTGCTATTTAAACCCCAACAAATGGGGTTGGTTTTCAGCAATGTTAAAATGCTAAAAATTTTTGCAAATATAAATAAAAAAGCCCGACCTGTCATCTGGACAAGCCGGGCTGTTTAGTGCTCCGTAATAAAAATTTACAGCAATGTGTTATTGTATGTTAATAAACTTTTAGGCTGTAAATAGCTGTAGTAATTGTTGTAGCCATATTTTTCAGGGTTATCAATAATTGCCTTCATGGCAATTAAATTGTAAACATAACTTCCGGTTTCGCGGTTTAGTTTCATCCTAAAATAATTGTCTTCGCTTTGCGTACGGATGGCTTTGGCTAATTTAATAGAGCCATTGTTGTAAGCCGCTGCGGCTAAGGTCCAGCTTTTAAACTCGCCGTGTAGTTCTTTAATGTAACGGCAGGCAGCAATAGTTGCCTTGCGTATATTAAGGCGTTCATCAACCCCGTGTCCAACTTTTAATCCGTAAGTACGCGCGGTACCCGGCATAAACTGCCATAATCCACGGGCGCCTTTTGGCGAGGTTCCCTCATTTAAGCCCGACTCTACCAACGGCAAATACTTAAAATCTTCTGGAATGCCGTAAAGTTTCAGAATTGGCTCGATAATTGGAAATAATTTATCGGCTTTGCGTTGCAGGATGTGTGATTGAACATGCTTGTAAGAGTGCCGTTTTATAGAATTATTGACTTTTCGGTACACTGCATTGTTAACAGGAATTGCCTCATTAGCGAAGCTGTAATCATTTGCATTATCGGTATGGTAAGCGATATAATTAGAGATGCGGGGGCTTATTTTTGCCCCGGTTTTTGGAACCGAAGTGCTGCAAATGTTAAGCTTGAAAATGATAGCCAGCACAAGGATTACGGAGCACGTAATTAAGTGTTTGTTAATCATTTTTTTTGTATTCATAGAACGATTCATTTTGGTAAATGCTGTGCAAAGGTAAGTTATACGAAGCAGATTGTCAAACACTTATGACCCCCTTAGTGTTTTGAGTTTTTAAAATAGGCGAAAAATCGAGCTTTAAAGTGGTTTAAACGCGGTTTTTAGACCGCTGAAAAAAAAATGAAAAAATCGATAAAAATCGCCCCAAAAACCGTACTTTTGACCCTCACGCTGCGAAAGCGCAAACAAAAAAACTATGGTATTTAAAAGACCAACAAACAGTCGCGACGACAGGAATGGCAGATCAAACGGACCCTCAAAAGGTGGCGATAATAAACGATCTTCTTCCCCCGTGCAAAGTCTCCAAAAGGCGCGGATAAACCCGGTAATGACGGAACTAAAAAAGATACTCAAGCGGCCCTGCTGCCGAGCGGAGTTCGTTTTCACCCGGCGCAGCCGATAAAAAAGTTTCGGTCCTAAAAAACCTTACTCCGGTCGCCCAACCGGTAGTGATGAAGACAGGCCAAAAAGAAGCTATGGCAGCGAAGCCGGTAGCGACAAAAAAAGCTTTACACCACGCAGTAAACCATATACCGGCCGCCCATCAGAAGGTGGAGACAATGAGCGCCCAAGAAAAAGCTTTGGTACCGATAAGAAGGATTTCGCACCGCGGAGCAAGCCCTACGGCAGCCGTGAGGGTGGTGATGACCGCCCGAAGAAGAATTTTGGAAGCGAAGGCACATTCAACCGGAAACCCAAAGGCGCTGATTTTGGTGATAAGCCAAAAAGAAACCCTGCAAGTTTCGGCAGCACTGACAGACCGGCGGGCGAGCGCAAGTTTACCAGCTCAAAACCGGTAAGGGGCGAATTTAAATCAGACGATAGACCAGCGCGTAAGCCAACTTACGACAAAATAACCCGCGACCGTGATGCACCTATAAAAACATTACGTGCGAAAAAACCAACCAAAAAAGCCGAAGATGACGGATTGATCCGTTTGAACCGTTATATAGCTAACGCAGGGATCTGCTCTCGCCGTAAGGCTGATGAACTGATTACCGCAGGTGTTGTATCTGTAAACGGTGTGGTAGTTAACGAGCTTGGTTTGAAGGTTGACCCGATGAAAGACGAGATCCGTTACAACGGCGAAACCCTGAAACGCGAAAAGAACGTTTACGTGTTATTAAACAAACCAAAGGATTATATTACTACTACCGACGACCCACAGGAGCGCCGCACAGTAATGCACCTGGTTGAAAAAGCCAGCCGTGAGCGCATCTACCCCATCGGTCGTTTGGACCGTAACACTACCGGTTTGTTATTAATGACCAATGATGGTGACCTGGCTGATAAACTTTCACATCCGCGCAGCAACATTACTAAACTGTACCATGTAGAGTTAAGCAAAAGCCTGGCGCAGGGCGATCTGAATAAATTATTGTTTGGCCGGAGCTGGAAGACGGCCCGATAAAGCCGGATTCGGTATCCTATGTAACGGGTGGCACAAAAGAGAAGTTGGCGTACAGATCCATAGTGGCAAAAACCGCATTGTGCGCCGTATGTTTGAGCATTTGGGTTATGAAGTTGTGAAACTTGACCGTGTAGTTTATGCAAACTTAACCAAGAAAGATTTACCACGCGGTCGCTGGAGATTCTGGATGAGAAGGAAGTGATACAGCTGAAGCATCTGATTAAATAAATACCTCTCCCCAACCCCTATCCAAAGGAGAGGGGCTTTTAAAAAATTGACAAATTTGCTTTTTCCAAGTCCTCTCCTTTGGAGAGGATTTAGGTGAGGCCAAAAACGCCCCGCAACCACGGGGCGTTTCTTTTATATATTATTCTTAACTTGCACCTATAAACCAATATGTTCCGTTAAGTCATGAAAATTTTATTGCAAATAATTATGCTGATATCGCCTATCCTTACTGTCGCGCAAAAAAAAGGTGTTGCGCCTAAAGTGTTTGACCTGGTAATAGGCACCTTTACCGGCGATGCGCCAACAGCAAGCAAAGGCATATACGTGTACCGGTTTTATGAAGAAAGCGCTAAAGTTGCTTATTTAAGCGAGATTGAGACACAAAACCCTTCTTTTTTAGCCGTAAGTGCCAATCAGCAGTTTATATATGCGGTTAATGAAAACAATGGCGCCACCCCAAGTTCGGTAAGCGCGTTTAAATTCACAAAATCAACTGGTAAATTAGAATTATTAAACACCCAACCTTCCATTGGTTCGCCGGCTTATATCTCGGTTGATAAGGCTCAGAAAAACGTATTTATCGCAAATTATGGCGGTGGCAGTCTGCAGGTATACCCGGTTAATAAAGATGGCTCCTTGGCACCCTCATCACAAACTATCCAGAATGCAGGCTCGGGGCCTAATACGGCCAGCAACTACAACCGCATGTACACTCGGCCGTATTGTCGCCGGACGATAAATACTTAATGGCATCAGATCTGGGTACCGATAAAATAGACATCTTCCGTTATAAGGCATCAAAAACCCCACCGCTTACGCCGGCAGCTATACCTTTCTTTAAAACAGAAGGCGGATCAGGCCCGCGCCACAGTGAGTTTGCACCAAATGGTAAGTTTATGTATAATATACAGGAAATTACAGCTACCATAAGCGCATTTAGCTATAATGACGGCGAACTAAAAGAGCTGCAAACCATTAAAATGATGCCCGGTGATTTTAAAGGAACAAATGGTGCTGCCGATATCCATGTATCGCCAGACGGGCTATTTCTATACGCTACCAACCGGGGTACAGTTAACGAGATCTTTGTTTATGCTATAGACCAGGTAACGGGCAAATTAACTGCTGTTGATCATTATCCCACAGGTAGCAACCCGCGTAATTTTGTAATAGACCCAACAGGTAATTACATACTGGTGGGCAGCTCTAACCGAATTAATGTGTTTAAGGTGAATAAGGCCACGGGTAAGTTAACCCAAATAAATAGTGCTATTAATATCGACCAGGCAGTTTGTTTAAAAATGATACCGGTAGAATAATTGGCTATACCGCATGCGCTTTCCCTTTTAACTGTATAATTAAATAATCGGCAAGTAGTAACACAACAGCTATAACCAGTGCCATTAAATATATGGGTGGTATAGCGTAGGTATAATTAATGGTATCAACCAGCCAGTTTTTTTGGGCAGTGTTGTGTGTTGATGTGTTAGCTGCAAATATCAGCAGAAAGAAAACAGCCATCATTGCCGCAATACCATACCAGGCCTTGCGGGGAATTATTGGCTTGTAAATAGCGGCTGGTTTGTGTGCTGTTATTTGCGCCATAACATTAGCCGTAAAGCTAAATGCCGGTCCAACTGCATCTTCCTGTTGTAACAAAACTTTCAAGGCCGTTTCACGCTGCAGGTCGGCCTCAATGGTTTTCATTACCGAGGCGGTAAAGTCTACAACCGGGTTTTCGTCGCCACCCAGCTTTATTATTTTTTTAAAGCGATCTTTTTTATCAGTGTTCATGATTGATCCCCCGGTTCTCTATCCAACAAAAACTTTAACTTATTTTCTAAAACCTTACGTGCCCTAAAAAGTTTGATCTTGATATTAGGGTTCGACATCCCCGTGATTTCTTCTATCTCTTTAATCGGCAGGTCGTTTATATAATATAATGTAACCAGCGTAGCATCAATTGGCGGTAGTTTTTCTATCGCCTTTTTAACATAATGTTTTACCTGTTTTGCCTGCAGTTGGTCAAACTGATCAGGCAGACCGTTAGCAATCTCATCAACCTCCTGGTCCATATTCACCGTTTCCACCCGTTTATCATTTAAACGCGTTACTGCCGTGCGGTAGGTTATAGTATACAGCCGGGTAGAGAACTTTGATTTGCCCTCAAATTTATCAATTTGCCGGTAAGCTTTTATAAAACTATCCCGGCAATATCATTTGCTTCATCGGCATCGCGCAAAATTTTTATGGCGATGCTGTAAACCATATCCTTATACCTGTTAACCAAAAACGCAAACGAAGCAGCATCGCCACTTTGGGTTTTCTCTATATAATACAGGTCATCGGTATGCGCCATTACCCATTTGACTTGAAAAACCAAGGCGTGGTTACAAAAAGAAATTTTAATTATTTTGTATCCGGTTGAATCGTTTTGCTGTCATATGGGGGTAAGTAATTAAGATAACAACATTTAAATAAATAAAGATCATGCAAGAAGTAACCCGAGATGCCATCGTATCAATAACTTTATTCGCCGCCGTGTTTGGCATGGTGTACGTATTTTTAATAACCCGCCACCGCGAGCGGATGAGTATGTTAGAGCGAAACCTTACTGTACCGCCATTCCCGATAACTAACTTTAATAATCTGACCTTAAAAACCGGGATGCTGCTGGTTGGCCTGGCCATTGGATTTTTAATAATATTTATATTACAGGAATGTGGCGTTTACAGCGACCTTATCTCCGTATCAATGGTGTGCTTATTTGGCGGGCTTAGCCTTATAGCCAGCTATCTTATCGTTCAAAAGAAAAAAGATCAACAGATAAATTAATCCAATACCCGCCTGTAATCCGGCAGAACGAGTAATTAACAACATACTTACTTAAGAAGAGTAAAGGCGCGCCCCTGGCTGCTTACCGGGTGCCCTTTGCCTAAAATTTGACCATGAAACACATTATACAAAAATTTAAAACCGCCGTAATTGCCCTGTTAGTTCTGTCAGGACAAAGGTTGTTTGCGCAAACCAAAACCGCCGACACCACGGCCAAACCTAAGGTTAACGACTTAAAAGAAGTTACCATAAAGGCCGACAAGCCCATAATTAAACAGGAAGTTGACCGCATTACCTACGACCTGCAGGCCGACCCGCAAAGTAAATTTAGCAACGTGTTAGAGATGATGCGCAAAGTGCCCTTTGTTACGGTAGACGGCAACGAGAACATTATGCTTAAAGGCAACGCCAGTTATAAGATACTGATAAACGGTAAGCCATCAAGCCTGATGGAGCGCGATGCAAAGGCCATACTGCGCAGCATGCCGGCATCAACCATTCAAAGAATAGAGGTTTACACCACCCCGCCGGCTAAGTATGATGCGGAGGGATTGGGCGGCATCATTAATATCATCACCAATAAAAAACTGGTTGATGGTTATAACGGCACGCTAAACATCAGCGAGCGCACCCCAAGCGGACCGGGTGCAGGTACATCGTTTACGGCAAAGGCTGGTAAGCTTGGCCTGTCGGTATTTGGCGGGGGTAATCTAAACGATAATCCAGCTACCACAACATTAAACACCCGCTCAACAACAGGCGCTAACTCAACAGATCTTAACCAGCTGGGTAGTACCCGCTCTGATAGCAAAAGTGCTTACATGGGTACGGAGCTGAGCTATGAGATAGATCCTTATAACCTGGTATCGGCGCAGTTTAATTTAAACGGCAGCCGCAATAATGGTTTTAGCGATCAGCGGTCTGTATTAAACCAAACTGCGGGCCCAATTGCCTACAATATCGATAACGACAATAATGGCCGCGGCAAAGGTTTGGATGCCGGCGTAAACTACCAGTTAGGGTTTAAAAATGATAAGACGAGATTGCTGACATTCTCTTACCGGTACTTTAAATATACCAACAGCAGCCATAATGACATTGCATTTAGCAACCGCGTTAACTATACAGACCCGGATTATAACCAGGATAACGCCGGTAGCGCTTCCGAACAAACCGGACAGGTAGACCTGGTGCAAGGGTTTAAAAAATGGACCGTTGAAGCAGGCATAAAAAGCATTTTCAGGAATAACTCCAGCGATTTTCAGTCGAATGTATTTAACGCCGGTACCGGCAACTTTGACCGCATTTCCGGCTTATCTAATCAATACAGCAGCACCCAGAACATATTGGCGGCTTATAATACCTGGCGGTACTCCTCAAAAAAACTGGAGGTTAAAGCGGGTATCCGTTTAGAGCATACCACTACCGATGCTGATTTTATTTCGACAACAACGGCTGCGCATCAACGGTATTTGAACCTTATGCCATCTATCGCCATTAATATGCCTTTGGATGTTACCAGCGGGCTTAACCCGGGTTTCAGTCAGCGTTTAAAGCGCCCGGGGATCAATAAATTAAATCCGTTTGTTGATCGCTCTAACCCTAACTTTTACTCGTCAGGTAACCCCGAATTAAGCCGATCTGTAGTAAGCGACGTGCGGCTGGGCTATAGCATGTCGAAAAAGCCAATTTAAACGTAAGCGTTTTCTATGATTTCGGTAAAAACCTTGATCTGCCGGTAGCAACGCTTGACCCGGCTACCAACATAACCTACACTACCTATAAAAACACCGGGTCGGTTTTTGGGATAGGCAACGCGATCAGCTTCAATTACCCGATAGCTAAACACTGGGATATCAGCATTAACACCAACGTGATGTATTTTGAACTGGAAGGCCAGGTTGACGGCGCGTTAAGCAAGCGCAACTTCTGGACATTAAGTAGCATGACGACTACTAACTATACTATTAATGATAGCTGGCGGGTTGGTGCATCAGTTGCAATTAATGGCCGTAATCCTACCGGTTTGCAGGGATCATCCAACGGTTTTGCAAGCCCGTCAGTTTATGCAAGTAAGCAATTGATAAAAAACAAACTGTCCCTGTCAGCATCTGTGAGCAATCCGTTCACTAAATACCGCGATGCTATTACCGAAACAAAGGGAGCTAACTTCACACAAACCATAACCAATCAAAACTATTTCAGGACGTTCAACTTCAGCCTTAACTATAATTTTGGCAAGCTGAAGGAATCTATCAGGAAAACAAAAAGAGGTATTAATAATGATGACGGGGCGCGTTAAGGTATCACATTATTTACAGCAGGGGTTTAACTGATTTTGCTATCTTGCAGTTATAAACCAATTTAGCCGGCTTATATCAATGAAGAAATATGTACTTGTAGTATCGCTGCTATTACCGTTGCTTGGCGTTGCACAACAGTCTAAAACATATGATCTGTTACTTGGGGGTACACACCCGCTGGCCAGGACAAAGGGATCTCGGTTTATCGCTTTGATTCTGAAACGGGCAAAGTAACATTGTTAAGCCAGGTAGAAGGCTCTTTAAACCCCGACTTTTTAGCTTTAAGCAATGATAATAAGTTTGTTTATGCCTGTAATGTAGGCGTTAAAACAAGTGTTGAAGGCGAGGTAAGCGCGTTTAAGTTTGATAAAGCCACCGGTAAACTAACCCTGATAAACAAGGTGCCCGGCCGAGGCAATAACCCGGTGCATATCAGCATAGACAAGGAGAACAAAAATGTACTGGTATCCTACTATTCAAGCGGTAGCGTGTCTGTTTTTCCTATAAAAGCGGATGGATCGCTGGATACAATTTCACAAAGGATAGTATATACCGGCGCTGGTCCGCATCGTAACCAGAAAGGCCCGCATGTGCACATGACAAAATTTTCAGACGATGGCAAGACCGTGTTGGTTGCCGATTTAGGGACTGACAGAGTTTTGCTATACAATTACGATAACACAAAGGCCCAACCCTTAACCCCGGCCGATCCGGCTGTTGAACTGATGTCGCCTGCGGATGGGCCGCGCCATATGGAATTCTCGCCCAATGAAAAATTCCTATATGTGATACAGGAACTAAGCGCCAGTTTAAGAGTTTATAAATACGATAAAGGAAAACTGGCCTTTGTGCAAATGACTAACATGATGCCCGAAGGTTATGATAAAAATGGCGCCGCGGATCTGCATATATCGCCTGACGGTAATTTCCTGTACGCCTCCGTACGTGGCGATGCTGATAAGGTGATACTATATGCTATAAACAAACAAAACGGCAAACTAACTTATGTCGATCAGTATAGCGTAAGTAAAGCGCCGCGCGGCTTCACTATCGACCCAACCGGCAGCTTTTTAATCAGCGCGGGCCGGGATGGTAACACCATCGACTTTTTTAAGATAGATAAACCTACGGGCAAGCTAACCAAAACCGACACAAAAATTGATCTGGCGCAGGTTACCTGTTTAAAATGGGTTGTGGTAGATTGATTTAAAAAAGTTTAAAATATTTTGGGCGGCCAATCGTCTGTTAAGGTATGTACTCAACGTTATTAGCTTTACACTCGTTAACCCGCTGGCTGGTATTGGGCAGCTTGCTATTTGCCATCTTTCGTGCTTACCGCGGCTGGCTATTAAAAAAGCCCCGGTTAAAGTTTGATGATACCGCCCGGCATTTCGCGGCTACTATGGCGCATATCCAGTTTTTGCTGGGGGTGACTTTATATTTTATCAGCCCGATTGTAAATTATTTCCTGCATAATTTTAGTACTGCGGTGCACGAGCGGTCCATCAGGTTCTTCGGGATGGAACACGTTACCATGATGTTGATAGGTATTGGCATTATCAGCACGGTATCGGCGAAAGCCAAAAAGAAACCTACCGACCTGCAGAAGTTTAAGTATCTGGCTATTTGGTATACCATAGCATTGCTCATTATACTAAGCTCCATACCCCGGTCGTTTTCGCCATTAATTAGCCGGCCGGGCTTCAGGCCCTTCTGGTAAACAAAAAGGCCGCTTTTAAGCGGCCTTGAAAATTATTTGGATAAAATAGGGTTATTGACTGGCAAGCAATTCGTCCAAATTGCCCAAGCCCATGGTAAAGCCTTCTTTGAAGCCCATGCCAACTATTTGAGCCATATTAGCTTCGCTATCAAACGACAGTTTTATATCTGCTTTTGATCCGGTAGCAGTTGCGCTAAAATTGTTCTCCCAATACATCAGCGCGAAGTCTTTATTTATATTACCCTCTTCATCGCAAAAGCTTGCGGTTGCACTAAAACTTTTGCCCGGGGTTATTTCGGTAAAGTCTACACGGCAATAATGCTTATCGCCTTCCGGGCCGGCCATATAATAGAGCCAGGTACCACCAACCTTAAAGTCCATACTTTTTTGTTACCGCTTTCCGGGGCCTTGGTGCCCACCATTTATCTAATTGTTCTGCGGATGTCCGGGCTTTCCATACTTTTTCAACTGGCGCGCTAAACTCGCGGGTTATGTTTAATTGCCTGTTGTTTGCATCTTTTTCAATTTTGGTTTCGTGTGTCATTGTTTTAGTTTTTAAATGTCTGCTAATAGGTCATCTAATTGGTTAAAGCGGTCCTCCCACATCTTGCGGAAGGTATCCAGCCATTTGTCTATTTCTTTCATTTTATTGGCGTTTACATGGTAATATATTTCGCGGCCGCTTTGCTTTTGCGATACTGCTTCACATTCGGCCAGTATCTGGATATGTTTGGATACCGCCTGACGGGTGCTATTAAAGTGCTCGGCAAGGGCGTTGGGAGTCATGGCCTGTATGGCCAGTAAGGTTAATATCGCTCTGCGGGTAGGGTCGGCAATGGCCTGATAAATGTCTCTTCTCATTTTTATTTGCAACTGATTGATTGCAAATGTATGTGCAATCAATCAGTTGCGCAAATTTATTTTCATTTTTGGGGGGATGAAATAAGGGGAGTTTAACGGGGTTAATTAAAATTAATTTTTACTTTTATGAACCAAGTTAAACCATTTTATTATGCCTGTTCCCCATAAACTAAGAGCCCTAAGCTTTTTATTAATAGTGTCGGCTACAATTTTAAATGTAGATAACGCCTCTGCCCAAACCGCTGTTAACCTAAAAGGATTTAATAAAACCAGCGGCGTAATTGTAAAAGCTACCGGATCAAAAATAGACCTGAGCTGGCCGACTGGCGCAAACCAGCATGGCCGCGTGGTTTTAGATCTTGATAAAAATACGCCGTTATTTAAAAGCATCCAGGCTACTAATAAGGGCATTTATAAAGAGGTAGCAGCTAATCTTAACCCCGAGTTTATCCTTACCATAGGCAAACGCGACCTGGTATCGCAAAACGGCTGGAACATCTTTTTCGACCGCGTGCCTACAAAACCGTTTAAGGCCTATCATGCCGAAATGATAGATAAACAAAACGCTTCGGTGAAAACAGAGGGCTCGCGTACCATTGTCAGTTTAGGAAATATTCAGGCCGATAGATTTAGCGGGCATATTGAAATGACATTCTACAACGGCAGCCCGTTGTTTAATGTGGCTGCGGTTATGTCAACAGGGATAGATTCTACCGCTGTTGTTTACGATGCCGGCCTGATAAGTAAAAATCCCAACTGGA
Source organism: Mucilaginibacter humi (assembly GCF_013087555.1). NCBI lineage: Bacteria > Pseudomonadati > Bacteroidota > Sphingobacteriia > Sphingobacteriales > Sphingobacteriaceae > Mucilaginibacter > Mucilaginibacter humi. Next base: position 17,776 of record NZ_JABFCR010000007.1, on the reverse strand, counting down.
GCAAAATCGGCTGGGCAAAAACAGATGATACGTTTAATAATACCGTAGCTAACGCCAGTGATACCAGCAGAAACGTAATGGTAAAATATCGCACCATAATAGGCCAAACAACCAACGGCAGCCTCGCGGTTTTCCCCGCACCTCACCAGTATTTTTACCCGCTGGATGAAGCCTTTAATTTAAAATTTACCCGGTACGGCAACAATTACCGTAAACTGATACCGGGTTATGGCATCGGTATCCGCCAGGACCTGTATGGTGATCGTAGATACGTGCCCTGGTTCAACGCGCCGCCGGGAACTAAACAACGGATGAATTTTTTCTGCATGGTAAGCGTAGCTGATGGTGAAGGTGTTTTATCAGAAGTAAAGAAATTTACCCGTAGTGATAAATACCAGCCTTTGCCGGGTTATAAAACCATGTCGAGCCATTTTCATAATGAATATACCACGGCTGTTTTATTAAAAGGTAAACCGGTAGAAGATGAGCCGGAGTATGTGCGTGTGTTTAAAAACTTAGGCGTCAACATAGTGCACTGGCTGAGTTTCATGGCGCGGGCCATCCAAAGGACCGGACGAATTGCGGTTAAAAGAACTAAACACCCTGTTTAAAGAATGCGAAAAAGAGTCAAAAGGAAACTTCCTGCTATTACCGGGAGAAGAACCTAACGAGTTTTTTGGCGGCCACTGGCTGGAGTTTTTTCCGAAACCGGTTTATTGGGTCATGTCACGTAAAGATGGTGTGCCCTTTGTGGCTGATGATGCGCATTACGGCAAAGTATACCATATCCGCGATAAGGATGATATGCTGAAGTTGCTGGAAACAGAGAACGGCCCTGGCCTGGACCGCACATGCCCGTACTAAAGGATCGACCGGTTACCCTGATAAGTATAAAGATGAGGCGTTTTATAAATCAGCTCATTTTAACGGCGCGGCTCGGAAAAACATCCCCGGCGATCTGTCAACAGAAAGAATGGGCCGCAGGATTTTTGAGTTGATGGACGATATGAACAACTGGGGTTTGAAGAAAAAGGTGCTGGCCGAGTCGGACATATTTACCATCACCCGGGAAAACGAAATGTATGCCCACGTAAACGTTAATTACCTTAAAATGGATAAGCTGCCCGAGTTTAAAAATGGCTGGCAACCGGTATTGGACGTGTTAAAAAGCGGTAATTTCTTCGCTACCAGCGGCGAGGTGTTGTTACCAACGTTTAAAGTTAACGGTGCCGAAGCCGGATCGACAATAAAAGTAAAAGACCCGGCTAAAGCGATGGTTGATTTCTCGGTGAAATGGACCTATCCCCTGAATTTTGCCGAACTAATAACCGGTGATGGCAAAAATGTTTATCATCAGCGTATCAACCTGAACAATACTACAGCTTTTGGCGACAAGAGTTTCCATGTACCGGTAAACTTAAAAGGGAAAAAATGGATCCGCCCGGAAGTTTGGGATGCGGCAGTTAATGGGGCATTTACACAAACGGTTTGGTTAGATTAATTTAATGTGTATATTCACATTAACCTAAATACCTTGTTATGAAAAAAGTAAGTCTTTTATTGCTGACCATCTTTATTGTTTCATCAGCAAATGCACAATCAGCGGCCGACAGTACTTTACAAAAGTTTTCTGCGCTTCTTGACGAAACAGGCATGGTGTTTAAAAAACCCGAAGGAACTATTCAGATCCCGATAGTTAAAAATATGCAAATGCATTACGAATACGCGGTTAAATATGCCGATAAACCGCTGGAAATAAGATATGCCATAGCATCGCTAAAAGATCGGGTTGACGAATATAACGAGTGGAAAAAGAACCCAAAGCCGGGCGAGATCCGTACCGATCCAAATACATTGGCCAAAAGCATGGCTTATGTAGTTGCGTTAAATGTTGGCGGCGGCGCAATGGATAAATCTATTGGTTTTAACGCTTTTCCTCCACAAGACGTTAAGGCCGAATTTGGAGCCGATTGGGGCGGCACGTCTATCATACCGGTTAAAAACACGTCATTCGGTACTGATTATAAATGGTGCCTTATGCTGGTGCTTCATAAAAATAGCGTGGCCGATTCATATGTGTTTTATTTAACAGATACCCGGGAGCACTTAAATGGTCTGCTGAAAGATGATGCCGCTATGGTAGCGTTTTATGCGCTTAAGTTTAAACAATAATAACACAGTAAAACTGTAACAATTAGCTAACATAAGGTTGATTATGCTTTAAGGCATTGTGTTTACATTTGCGATAATGTAAATTGCCTCAATATACCCACGTTTCTCCCGTAGGATAGCAAACATTTGGTGTATTGATTGGTTTATCCAGCAATATCTGTTAACTGATCTGTTCCATGAGAAGACGGCTACTAATAGCCCTGTTGTTACTACCCCTATTTTGCCTTGCACAAGACAAAACAGCTAAGCTATATGACTTAGTTATCGGCACACGCACCCATGGCGCAAGCGATGGCATCTACGTTTATCGCTTTGATGCAGCAACCGGCAAGATCATCTACCTTAATCATGTTGGCGGAATAGCCGACCCTACTTTTCTCTGTATCTCAAACAACAAAAAATTTGTTTACGCGGTAAGCGATAAAGCCACCGGATCGGGCGGGGTGTATGCCTATAAATTTGACGCCGCTACCGGCCAGCTGGATTCTATCAATAATCAACCTGCTTTTGGCGGGCCGTTGTATGTATCGGTAGATAAGGCACAGAAAAACTTGTTTGTAGCTAATTACCGGGGCGGGGTGCTATCGGTTTATCCTATTAATACGGATGGATCTTTAGGAACAGCTTCGCAAGTGATCCAGGATATAGGCAGCAGCATAAACCGGCTAAGACAGGAAGGCCCGCATGTGCATACCACATTTTTATCGCCTGATGAAAAGTACCTGTTATCTACCGATCTGGGAACGGACAAACTCAATATTTACAGGTACAACCCGGCAGGGTCGCCCGTATTAACTCCCGGCCCGGTGCCATTTGTAAGCGGCAACCCGGGTTATGGTCCGCGGCATATTGATATATCGGCAGATGGGAAATTTATCTACATGCTGCAGGAATTAACCGGCACCGTTACGGTATACCGGTTTAACCGGGGGCGGCCTGTTGAGCTGCAGATCAAGTCGATGGTAGTTGATAATTTCAGAGGGAACATCCGGCGGCAGATATTCATTTATCGCCGGATGGCAGGTTTTTATACACCTCTAATCGCGGATCGGCCAATGAAATTATACAGTTCGCGGTGAATAAGGCAACCGGCCTGCTAACGTTTGTAAAGCGCTACAGCAGCATGGGCAGATCGCCCCGCAATTTTGTGATCGACCCTACAGGCAACTATTTATTTGTATCAAACCAATTCTCAAATAATGTTGCCGTATATAAAATTAATAAACGTACCGGCAAATTAACGCTAACCCCCAGCGTAATTAATATTGATGCCCCCATGTGTATCAGGTTTGCACCTGCAGGTTAAACATAAATTAACAATTTGTTGTTATTGCTATTGATATAGCGATCTGACCATGGAAATACTACTGAAGATTTTTGGCGAGGGTAAGGACCTAAGTGCCCTGCAAATGAGTTGCAGGGGAATTGTTGTTTTTATAATTGCGTTAGCCCTCATTCGTTTATCAGGCCGGCGGTCGTTCGGCATCCGCACCCCCGGATAATATTATCAGTATATCATTAGGCGCAGTATTAAGCAGGGCAATTGTGGGAGCATCGCCATTTGTACCTATTATAGTTTGCTGCTTTTTAATAGTTATACTTCATCGTGGGTTTAGCTGGTTAGTGGTAAATAACAAGGCATTCGGGCGTTTTATTGAAGGCGATAAAATTTTAATATATAAGGACGGGCACTTTATAAGTGAAAATATGAAAAGAGCGCTGCTATGCGAAGAGGACACTATGCAGGGCGTCCGTAAATCGGTGTTAACCGAGGATATGAGCGTTATTGACAAAATATATATGGAACGAAACGGAGAGATTACCTCCATTAAAAAGTAACCGGCTATAAAACCTCCTTTATCGTTTTTTTTTCGCCTGATGAATGGGCGCTCAATAAATAACCATGATAATGTCGCGGCTGCATATGTTGCAACCAGTATCATAAATAAATTTACAGCCCCCGCAAGCTTTAACTGCACAATAACGGTCATTATCAATCCATGATAAATGTATATGCCGTAAGAGATATCGTTGGTACGCAAAAATTTTTTAGCTATGCCCGGCAAGGTATAAGCCATGGAAATAACGGTGAATCCTAATAAACCATGTTTAATAAAAATATAAGCAATGGGCGATACAGGCACCAATACAGGCGATACAAGATAAACAATCGTCAGGTAAGCAATGATCCAATAATGCGCTTTGTTAAAAATGAATTTCGATTTATAGATCTGTAGTTTTTGAAAAACCACACCCACTAAAAACAGGTAGATATGCGGCACAAATGTAAAGCCCAGCAAGTTTTTAAAGGGGTAGTTTTGCGTATAAAACAAGTAATAACCAACAGCAAATACAACTATTAAACCTGAGAACCAGTATATAGCTGACCTTTTAGGCACCAGCAAATACAATATAGGTAATACCACGTAAAACTGTAGTTCGACAGTTATTGACCATAATGCGCCATTGTACGATCCAAATCCATAGGTATGTAAAAAACCGTGTGTGTAAATTATACCCACCATTTGGGCCGGGAGCCATTTAAGCGCTTCAAGGTTTAAAAAGCTTACACCGGTAATTGAAAATATAATTACGGTAATAAAAAGGCACCCCCATAAACCCGGAAAGATCCTTAACGCGCGGTTTTTAAAATAGATGCCCGTGTTATGACTACGCTCAAGCGAAGCCGAGATCAAATACCCGCTTATTATAAAAACACAGGTACGCCAGGAAAAAGATAAAGGGTTTCGTTTAAATAAGAGCTGAATGTTGTGGGCCTGATATGTTCATAGAAATGATCAAACACAACCCGGGTAGCAGCTATTAATCGTAACAGGTCAAAATTATTTACCTTAAATTCGGCTTGCTGCGCTCCTTTCAAATTCGGCATGGGTTAAAATAAAGGTAAAAAAATATTGCAAAGAAATACTGTTAATTTGGTGCTATGAATATTTTGATTGCTCCCAACGCTTTTAAAAACAGCCTCGACGCGCAAAGCGTAGCCGAAGCTATTGCATTGGGCCTGCAGCAAAGTAAGCTGGATTGCCGGTGCCAGCTTTTTCCCGTTGCTGATGGCGGCGACGGGACAGGAAGCCTGATTATAAAACACCTAAACGGCACGTTAATAAACACCCCTATCCATGATGCGCTGGGCCGCCCAATTACCGCTGTTTTCGGGCTGATTGACGATGGCCGTACCGCTGTTATTGAAATGGCTGATGCGTCAGGCATTCGCTTATTAAAAACAACCGAACTAAACCCAATGCTGACCAATACCTTTGGTACCGGTGAACTGATGAAAGCTGCCCTTGATAAAGGCGTAACCAAAATTATAATTGGTATGGGTGGCTCGGCTACGGTTGATGGGGGCATGGGAATACTGCATGCCCCGGGCATTGAGTTTTTGGATGAGGATGGAAAAGCCTTAGAACCAACCCCGGCAGAACTAATTAATATCGTTGCCATAAACACAAGCAACTTAGATAAACGCGTATCCGGCTGCGAAATAATTATCCTTTGTGATGTAGATAATAAGCTACTGGGTGCCGAAGGCGCGGCTGCAGTATTTGGTCCGCAGAAAGGGGCTACCACGGCAAATGTTATTCAGCTTAATGAGATGCTTACCAGGTTTGCAGCGATAGCTTTGCAGCAAACGGGCCGGGATATGACCGTTATTAAGCATAGTGGCACAGCCGGTGGAGCAGCAGCCGGGCTGTATGCTTTTTTAAATGCGAAGCTGGTAAGCGGCGCAAACCACTTTTAGAACTCACTGATTTTAATAGGATATTAGAAAATGCTGATATAGTTATTACCGGCGAAGGCAGTATTGACGAGCAAACCCTGCAGGGAAAAGCCCCGGCAGCAGTTGCGGCCGCAGCCAAAAAGAAAAACCTTAAAGTGATAGGTGTAGCCGGAAAAGTGCCTGCAAAGCATAGTGAGGCGCTTAGTCAGTATTTTGATCAGCTATTATCTATTAATAGCGATCCTGTTGATTTAGCTACGGCATTAAAAAACACCGGGGAAAACCTGATCAGCACTGCTAAAGAAATAGGCGATCAACTGGCTTAATTTATTATTTCCCTTCGCCTGCCGCCCAGATATCACGGATGGTATCTTCATCGCCATGCCCATCCGGGACAGCATCACTTTTATTGTTGGCATAATACCAGCGTTTTTTATCCAAAGGTGATGTGGTTTGGCGGAAGCCCGGCATCTCCACATGGCCATTAGGGTCGGTTTGCTTTACCCAATCATAAGCATAGTGCAACCAGTTTTGGCGATAGGCCGCAGGCTGATGAGCGTACCAGCTGATCTCATCATAACCCCAAACCCAGATACTTAAGCCTGCAGCATGCGGTTGGCTGGGTTGTTTGCTTACACCATAATTATCAAATTCAACAATATAAGGCAGATGTTCGCAACTCCAGCCGCTTGGGGTTATACCGCCTTTACTGCGCAGAAATAAGGCATCGGTATGGCCTACCTTTAATTCAGCCTCTTCGGGTTTGTCCGGGATCTCCTTTATCCGCAGTGGGAAAGCATGTACGTCCATCAATAATTTACCATCCTTTACAAACCCCCGCTTGGCACATGCGAGTCGCAGATAACCATTTTACGGCGCGCATGTTTATGCGCATAGTCACGGATCAGGGTTAAAATTTGTGCATAATGATCCGTGGTTCTTATCGTTTTTATTCATCAGTTCAACCTGTCCAAAATGCAGCCCCTCTATCCCGGCATCAATATAAGATACGCCGAGAAAATAAAAGAACAGCTTGGTTTCATTCTGGCTCACATCGGGCACCGAGCCGCGTCCCCATTGCCCTTTAAATTTACCATCGGGATAAAGCATGGCTTCATAGTTAAACTTACGCTGTTCAAGAGGCAGGTTAAGCGCCTTAAATGCCCAACCGGGGATGTCCAGCTGGTTAACCTGCGGGGTTACAATTTCAAATATGCAAGCCTGTAAAATAATTTCCGGGTCCACAGCATGCACTCTGGCCGCTAACTCTTTTTCTTTAATTAAATTATTGGGGATATCCGCCTCCTGCCCCCATTGGCAAACGGCCCTGCCAATCAGCTTGGGGCCAATGTTTTTTATCATCCGCAGGTTATCGTCAAAATTACCCCGGCCTATTAACAGGCTTTGCATGGTTATGGAGCGATCGAGGTAGTTTTCCAACACTTCGCGCGAGATAGTTTTTTTGAATTTGTAGTTTAGTTTTTTTGCGGAAGGGGTGACATGCGCATTTATCGCGCTAGCGAAACAGAGAACGATGAATAGCCCGGCTAAAGTTTTCATATACAAATATTTAAATTATAGATCGAAAGCAATTTGTCATTTCGAACGAGGTACGAGGAGAAATCTTATACGCGCGACCTGTCCGCAGTTTAAGATTTCTCACTTCGTTTCGAAATGACATTCACGAGGGTTATTTATATCCCCCACTTCTTATTAGGTTCACTTCCCATCAAAAGCTCCAACGTACCACCTGCCAAAATTTGCTGATGGCTGATATAACATTTATTATAAGGCTTACCATTTAACTTAGCCGACTGTATATAAACGTTAGTGGGTGAGTTACCTTTGGCAACAATAGTAAACACCTTACCTGTAGCACCGGCCCGGATAGCCACTTTGTTGAACGTGGGGCTGAACAGCTCATACCTCGGGTCGCCGGGCGTTGCCTGATGCAAGCCGCTTGCCGCCAGCACATACCACGCCGACATCTGGCCAACATCCTCATTACCAACCAACCCTTCAACACCTGTGGTGTAAGCATTGGCGCAAATTTTACGAACCCATTTTTGGGTGAGCCATGGAGTACTCAGTCGGTTAAACATAAATGGTACTAAATGCACCGGCTCGTTAGCCTGGTTATAATAGTCGTTCCGGTAAAATTATCTGGTGTATTTTCGAAGAAGGAATTTAAGTCGGCAATGGTTTTTCGCGGCCGCCCATCAAGGTTGCCAAGCCATCAATATCATGCGGAACGAACCAGCCCTGCTGATACGGGTTGCTCTCTACGGTATAATAATCCTGTTGTAAGCGGCCTTTCTTTGGCCATGGCTTCCGGTACCGTCAGCATTTTTAGGGCGGAACCAGCCTTTCTCCGGGTCGAAGATCTGTTTGTAGGTTTGGCCTCTGTCGGCATAAAGTTTTACATCCCCGGGGTGCCCCAGCCATTTGGCTAATTGTGATTGGCACCATTCGTCAAAGCCATATTCTAATGTTTTGGAGATGTCCATTTCATGCGCTCCGGGCAGGTTGCCAAATTTTTCGACGGTATTGCGCGCATATTTGTAAGCCTTCTGCGCATCAAAATTACGGATGCCTTTACTGTAAGCATCGGCAATTACCGGGATAGCAGGATTACCCACCATACAACCCGAATAGGCGTTTAGCAGTTCCCATCGTTCTAAATAATGATTGCCACTTTGATCGGCCATCTCAACCAGCGAGTTTACCATGTCGCTGACAACCGCCGGGTTAATAATAGTTTGCAGCGGGAACTGGCTCCTGAAAACATCCCAACCACTAAATACTGAGCGTTTAGTAAACTTGTTGGTATGGTGCGGTTGCATATCAGCACCCATGTAGGTGCCATCTACATCGCTGGTAGCACGCGGGTCAATCATGGTATGGTATAGCGCGGTGTAGAATACTGTTTTTTGGTCCTCGGTACCGCCGGCTACGCTAATTTGCGACAGGCTTTTGTTCCACAAAGCTTTAGCTTGCGCCCGGGTTTTGTTAAAATCCCAGGCCGGTATTTCGGTAGTTAAATTCAATTTGGCTCCGGCCATGCTTGAGAACGAGATACCCGATTTCATCATTACCACCTCTCTATCGCCCGTGGCAAACTCGGTATAAAAGCCAAGGTGCTTGCCTTGTTGCTGTTTAATGTTTAGTGTGATAACCGCTTTTGCTATCAGCGAATCATACTTTAAACTGGTAACACTTTCGCTCTTTCGCGACATCCCGTTAGGGATCTCTGCGCTCCAAACACCATAGTTTTTTAGCGGCTTGCTAAATTGCGCGTAAAAATAAACGGTATAGTTTGCTTTGCCGTCCCCGTTGCCCCAGCCACCGCCTTCGGGCGGGCATTTCATCCAGCCTTGTATGGTATGGTCGTCAACAATCTCTACGTACTGCTCGGTTGATGTGCCGCCAACCCTGCGCGCCAAGTCTATTTGAATACGCGATTGCTTATTTTGTGGAAAGGTAAACTTCATTATCCCGCTATGCGGCGCTGCGGTAACCTCTGCGCGGATCTTATAATCGGTTAACGTGGCAGCATAATAACCAGCTTTAGCAACTTCATCATCCTTGCTGTATTTAGAGCGATAACCCGGTAATTGTTTATGTCTGCCGGCAACCACATGTAAGGGGCCGGTTGTTGGGGTGGTTAATAAATTGCCCAGATCACCATACCAGCCAATGCCGCTCATTTGCGTAAATGCAAAGCCTTCCATATATTCCATTTCATAGCTATAGCCCGGGCCGTTATCGCCACCTGTTATGGTATTGGGGCTTACCTGTACCAGGCCGAAAGGTGTAGCTGCCCCCGGGAAGGTTTTGCCCAGGCCATGCAAAACACCGGCCTTTGCCGCACTGGTACTGCCACCAATAAAAGGGTCAACATAATCGGCCGGGGTTTTTGTTTGTGCCGATACCTGCACCGCGCATATCGATGCAATAGCAAACAAGACTAATCTTTTCATTGTAACTGGTTTATCGAATTGGCGGTTTATTGCCAAACGAATGTAATATAAAAGGCAAGGTATCAATTATTTTAAATTACCTGATTAATAAGCGTTCTTAACATTAGCAGCAGGCTATTAAGTAAAATAATTATTACGAAGTCGTTTTCTTGGCTATATTTCTGCCTGATAAGTAAAATAGATAAGTATTTATTAAAAAATTAGGGTTTATTTGCTTGATTAACACTCACGTATAATTAACTGATACACACAACAACACCCAATTAGTAATACGAATGAAAAAGTACGGTTATATATTTCTGTTTTTACTGGCAGCCGCTGGTTTATACCAATGTACAACGCATAAACTGCTGGTATCGCCGCTGACAAATAATCCGCCTAAGGCTGATATTAATTCATCGCCGGTTGTGCCGGCTAATGAGTCGATAGGCAAAATGAAACTGGAGCCGGGCATGACAATATCACTTATAGCTTCGGAGCCGTTGGTAAGCACGCCTGTAGCTATGACATTTGATAAAAAAGGACGCATATGGGTGCTGGAAATGGAAGACTACATGCCAGATACCACCGGCAAGGGCGAGAATGAGCCATTAGGTAAAGTCGCTATACTAACTGATAAAAACAATGACGGCGTAATGGATGAGCGCAAAGTGGTTATTGATTCGCTGGTAATGCCGCGCGCGCTTTGTTTAATAGAGAACGGCATATTGGTTGCTGAGCCACCCCGCCTGTATTATTACGACCTGGTTAACGATAAACCCGTAAACCGTACGTTAATTGATGATAAATATACCGTAGGGGGCAACGTTGAACACCAGCCAAACGGCCTTTACCGTGGGTTGGATAACTGGATCTATAACGCAAACTCGGCCAAACGTTACCGTAAAAAGGCGATAAATGGTTGATAGAAACCGCGCATGAAAAGGGCCAGTGGGGCATAAGTCAGGACGACCAGGGCCGGATGTATGCTAACGATAATTCGGCCAATTTATATGGCGACTTCTTCCCGCCCAGCCTGGGGTTTAACCAACAAGAACCAAAAAGGCATGGCCGGCTTTAATGAGCGTACCGTGTCTGATAATCGGGTATTCCCGATTAGGCCAACACCGGGGTTAACCGCGGGTATATGAAAGGTGTTTTGGATGACAGTCTGCGCCTGGTAAACATGACGGCGGCTTGCGGCCCAATCATCTATCGGGGTGGATTGTTTGGCCCGGCCTACCAGTTTAACGCTTTTGTTGCCGAGCCATCTGCCAACTTAATTAAGCGGGACATCCTAACCGAAAGGGGTAACATTGTAAGGGGCCGCGAGGCTTACCATGGCCGCGAATTTTTGGCAAGTGTTGATGAACGTTTCCGCCCGGTGAGTTTATATGACGGGCCCGATGGAGCGCTGTATATTGTGGATATGTACCGTGGCATTATTCAGCATAAAACCTATTTAACGCCTTACCTGGCAAACGAGATAGGTAAACGCAGCCTGATCAAGCCACTATCATGCGGCAGGTTATATAAAGTATATCCGGCAGGTAAAAAGTTAACACCGGTTACTTTCCCCGAAGATCCGGTTAAACTGGTTGCGCTTTTAGGTAACGTTAATGGTTATGTGCGCGATAAAGCCCAGCAGATTTTGGTCGACAGCAAACCGCAGCAAGCTATCCCGGCCTTAAAAGAGGCGTTAAAATCAACTAACCCGCTTTTTGTTACCCATGCTTTGTGGACGTTGGAAGGTTTTGGCGAGTTACAGGCTGATGAGGTTTTGGCATTATTGCAATCGCCGCAATGGAATATCCGTATGCAGGCTTTAACGGCATCGCCAACGGTTATTGCACAAAATAATTATAAAGCGTTTGTTCCTGTGCTAACGGCTATGGTTAATGATACTACTGCCGCGCCTTATGTGGGCTTTGTAACCAATTCAATAAAAACGTATGATCAACAAGCGGCTGATAACATCCTGTTCACCCTTGCAAAACGTCACCCCAAAAATAATTATGTAGGCGATGCTATTGTTGCGGCTTTACAGGGCCGCGAACAGGCTTTTGAGAAACAAATGCTGGCTTACCTGCCCGATACCGGCCTTGCTGTCAATAAACGGATAAATAAGGTGGTAGTGGCTATTGAAGACGCCAAATTAAACAGCGACCCTAAGCTGATGGCTAAATATTATCCAAGGGGCGTGGCTATTTATGCTACCGTTTGTAAAACCTGCCATGGCGAGGATGGTAATGGCATAACCGCGCTGGCACCTCCGCTCAATAAGTCAGAGATTGTAAATGGGAATAAGACCACCATGATCTCGATAGTATTAAAAGGGTTAAGTGGCCCGGTTAAAATTGCCGGCCATGTATACAAAGCACCAGAGATAAGCGGCGAAATGCCGGGCTTTGCCGATAATAAAGACTTTACTGACGACGACCTGGCGCAGGTAATGAACTTTGTACGCCGCTCATGGCAAAATAAAGGTGATAAGGTTAACGCGTCCGACGTAAAAACTTTGCGTGCCAAACTGGCATCGCGCCAAAAGGTGTTTACTATGGATGAGTTGGGCACCCCGGCAAAGTCTGTTGCGGCCGATCCGTCAATAAAAACGAATTAACAATCACGGTTCGCCCAGCGGGGCTACCTGCTTGTAGAATATTAACCAACATACATTTTGCTCCGTAGGTGCAACCCTGACCAGATAGGCTTTAACCTGTCTAATTTGGGTTGCACCTACGGAGCAATTTCTTTCTGGAACTTAGGGCTATAAACAGGTAGCCCCCGCTGGGGCAAGAACTTTTGCTTAATACACATTAAACTTCTGTACTGTCCCGGGGACGGGTGACACCACTGGGTACAGCTGGGACACCGCGGGGCAGTGTTCTTGTTACAGAAACACGTGTACCACCTGTAACGCTTGTAACAGTCTTCGTTTAAACTTCCGGTTAGGTGATAGGGTCATTCGTAATCTTTTGGTTAATAGGTGATAATTTAAAATAATTGTTAAATTTAACTCACCAATTAACCATGACCGGATTCAGCCTGTTGATCCCCTTAATAACCATGCGCTGTCTGCACTTGTTGCGCTTGCGCCTGTTTTAGTTATTTTCTGGGCGCTTATCATTAAAAAAACCAAGGGCTATAAAGCCAGTTTAATGGCTTGCGTAGTGGCCATTATTTTGGCCTTAACTATTTATAAAATGCCGGTAAAACTGGCGGTTTTATCCGTGGCCAACGGCGCTCTGTATGGCTTCTTCCCCATCTGCTGGATTGTGATAAGTGCCGTGTTTTTATTTAACCTTACTGTTAAGGCCGGACAGTTCGAGGTTATTAAACATTCTATGGCATCTATCACCGCCGACAGGCGTTTACAGGCCATACTCATCGCGTTTTCATTTGGCGCATTTTTAGAGGGTACTGCGGGATTTGGCGCACCGGTAGCTATATCGGCAGCAATGCTTGTAGGGTTGGAGTTTGATGCCATGTATGCCACCGGATTATGTTTATTGGCTAATACTGTTCCGGTAGCTTTTGGTTCGGTAGGTATCCCGGTTGCGGTGGCTTCGCAGGTTTCGGGATTACCTGAGATGGAGATCTCGCAAATGATAGGCCGAACGCTGCCTGTCCTCTCCTTAATCACACCGCTTTACCTGGTCATGATCATGTCGGGCTTTAAAAAATCGATGGAGGTGCTGCCTGCAATATTGGTTTCAGGCGGATCGTTTGCATTGCTACAATTTGTAACTTCTAATTTCCTCGGCCCGGCATTACCGGATATTGTAGCGGGCATTGGGTCTATAATATGCCTGGTTGTATTCTTAAAATTCTGGAAGCCCAAAAGCATCTGGCGTTTTGCTAATGAAAAATCGCCGCTAAAAGTAGTAAAGGAAGATTATACACGTAACGAGGTGATTACTGCTTGGTCGCCGTTTTTATTACTGACGATAATTATCCTAACCTGGGGCCTGCCGCCGGTAAAGGAGTTTTTGAACGCTAAAACCCAGTTGCAATTTAACTTCCCCGGCTTACATAATGCTATTGTGGATTTATCTGGCAAGCCCCTTGCGCATACCTTTAAATTTAACTACCTGTCAGCAGCAGGGACGGCTGTATTAATATCCGCTTTAATAGCGGCACCGGTAATTGGATTAAGCTACCGACAAGCGTTAACTGTATTTGGCGAAACTATGAAACAGCTTAAGTTCCCAATAATTACCATCATGTCGGTTTTGAGCTTTGCCTATGTGCTTAATGATTCGGGCATTACTACAACTATTGCTTTATTACTGGCTAATACCGGCCCGCTGTTCCCGTTTTTGCGCCGGTTCTGGGCTGGCTGGGTGTATTTATTACCGGGTCGGACACGGCTTCAACAGCCTTATTTGCCAAACTGCAATATGTAACAGCCACCCAAATAGGCGTTGCGCCGGTGGTTACGGTTGCTGCAAATTGCTCTGGCGGGGTAGTTGGTAAAATGATCTCGCCGCAATCTATCGCGGTAGCTGCCGCGGCGGGTGGATTGGTAGGTAAAGAAGCGGCACTGTTTAGGTTTACTTTAAAGCATAGCTTTTTTATCCTGTTGTTTTTATGCTTTTTTGTTTTGGGGCAGGCCTATTGGTTTACGGGTATAATTCCAAAAAGTGCGCCGCTGGTGCATACTTTAAGTGTGGCTGATGCCGGTTTGCCGGGCTATAGCTGGCTAATATTAACTGCTGTTGTTATAGCTATATTTGTAGCGGCACTTAAATTAACCGCACAAAAAAGCAGCTTAAATAATGAAAATAGTAGTACTTGACGGATATACACTTAACCCTGGCGACCTGAACTGGGACGCGCTAAATAAATTAGGCGGCGTAACGATTCATGATCGCACCCCATACGCCGAGACCGTTGCCCGTTGCAATGACGCACAGGTAGTGCTAACCAACAAGGCGCCGCTTGACGAGGCGATACTTAACCAGCTTCCTGATCTTAAATACATTGGCGTATTAGCCACCGGTTATAACATAATTAACACCGATGTATGCAAACAAAAGGGGATAGTGGTAACCAATGTGCCAGGCTATGGAACCGGCGCGGTAGCACAGTTTGTATTTGCTTTACTGCTTGAACTTTGCCTGCACATACAAAAACATAGCGATGCGGTTTTCGAGGGTAGATGGGCTAAATCGGTTGATTTTTGTTTTTGGGATTACCCGCTGATTGAACTTGCCGGCAAGACTTTGGGTATTATTGGATTTGGAACCATAGGCCAAAAAGTAGCGGATATAGCAACAGCTTTCGATATGAATATTATTGCTACCGGCAGGCGGCAAACCGACCAATCGCACCGTAAAAACTTTAAATGGGTGAGTTTGGATGAATTGCTGCAACAATCGGACGTAGTGAGTATCCATTGCCCGCTAACGCCCGAAACCCGTGGCTTGATCAATGCGGAAAATTTGAGGAAGATGAAACCATCGGCCTTTTTGATCAATACATCCCGCGGGCCAATTATTAATGATGCCGACCTGGCCCGGGCGTTAAACAACGACATTATTGCCGGGGCGGGCATTGATGTATTATCAAAAGAACCACCGCCGGCTGATAACCCGATTTTTACGGCAAAGAATTGCATTATAACCCCGCATATTGCCCGGGCAGCTAAAGAGGCCCGCGCCCGACTGATGGCTACCGTAGTGAGTAATTTGGAAGCGTTTATAGCAGGTAAACCCATTAATGCTATAATTAAATAAATTTCCTGAAACTTATTTAAAGCCAAGTGGTTTACTTAGAAATAAACAAAGTAAACCTATGAAAAAGTTAAGTTCAATTTTAATGATCGCTACAGCCGGACTATTGTTCCAGGCTTGTAACAGCACTCCGAAAGACAGCACCGCCGCTGCTGATAGTGTAAACAGTGTAAAAGACACCACTACTACGGGCCAAACAGGCATTGCAGTAGTTGCCGATGATGCTAAATTTGCGGTTGACGCAGCCAATGGTGGCATGACTGAAATAGCGCTGAGTAAACTGGCTTTAGAAAAAGCCACAAATGCTAAAGTGAAAGAATTTGCCAACATGATGGTTATGGACCATAGCAAAGCCGGCGAAGAACTAAAAGGCATCGCTACAACTAAAAACATCACACTGCCTGCCGAGATTAATGAGGATTCAAAAAAGCTATGGCCGATTTATCTGCTAAAAAGGGTGCCGATTTTGATAAAGCTTATGTGGATAAAATGGTATCAGACCATAAATCAACTGTAGATCTGTTTGAAAGCGAATCAAAAAATTCAAAAGATGCAGATTTGAAGGGTTTTGCAGATAAAACATTACCCACCATCAAGGCGCATTTAGAACATATAAATGCAATTCATGACGGCCTGAAATAAGCTGTTCAAAATAATATTTTGTGGAAAGCATATGTGGAGGCAATTGCCCTCTACATATGCTTTTTTGTTTTTAACAAAACATCCTAATGTTGTGTATACAACTGATAAATTTGCCGTAAGTTATTATAACAGAATAACATTTGGGAAAAGTAAAAAAAAATTATTTTTAAATTTATTCTACTAAGTATATAGAATTTTATACCTTTGCAACACTTGTTACAATCGGACTAAACCAATTCGTTCTTTATGAGAATAATGAGATCAGTTAATTTTAGAGGAGAAGTTTTAGCGGACTTCTCCTTTTTTAACCCCTCTAACTTGTAAAGTATTTGGTTAAATATAAATTTGTTTTGGGCTTATTTATATTTAACCAGAAGGCAGTCGGGCTAAAGCGACCGCTTAAGCCGGTATAATACTCATTAAAGCATCGTATAATTTACTAAGCTCGATAGGTTTCCTTAAAAACCCGTTGAAGTAAGAATGATGTTCATCCCGGTACTCGGCCGTTACATCGGCGGTGAGTGCATATATAGGCGTTTTGCGGTTAGGGTTATCAGTTTCCGAAACAATTAGTTTAGCAGCTTCAAAACCATCCATTTCGGGCATGTGAATATCCATCAAAATAAAATCAAATGCTTTTTGCCTAGATTTTTCAAGCGCCTCCAACCCGTTTTTAGCGGGCTCGACCGTTATTTTCCAGTTAGATAGTAGCTTACTTATAACCATGGCATTAATTACATTATCCTCGGCTAATAAAACGATTCGGCCCTGCAGATTGTCGGAATATTTTGCAATTACTTCAGAAGACTTATCGGCACGGTTAAATTTCAACTCGAAATAAAATGTAGAACCAATCCCCTCGGTGCTTTTCACCTCAATATCGCTGTCATGCAGGTTCACTAACTTTTTAACAATGGCAAGCCCAAGCCCTGAGCCGCCTTGTTTGCGGGTAGTGATAGATTGAGGCTGCGAAAAGCTTTCAAAAATATCGATCAAATGACTTGCCGCTATACCGATACCGGTATCGTGGACCTTAAACAGGAGCACATCCTCAAACCCCGTCGAACTTAACTTCTCAACTATAATATTTACCTCCCCAAAATAGGTGAACTTAATAGCGTTAGTTACCGGTTACCCAGTATCTGCGCTATTTTATTCTCATCCATTTCGTACGACTCTGCAATTGCATCGTCTAAAGTAAGAGTAAGCTGTATCCCTTTTTCACGGGCAAGGCTATCATAGGTTTTCTTTATGTTATTAAGAAGTTGTTTAAAGTTTGTGGGCCTCATTTCTAAATTCGTCTTCCCTGCCTCGAGCTTGGTAAAATCAAGGATATCATTTATTAACAGCAATAAGCTGTTTGATGCAAATCTTAAAGCAGTTACCAGTTCTTGTTCTTCCAGATCAACTTTGTCGCCCAATAATCCGGCAATAGTTATAATCGCATTTAATGGGGTCCTGATCTCATGGCTCATGGTCGACAGGAATTCCTGCTTAACAATAGCAGCCTGCTCGGCAATATTTTT